>JAGXSM010000258.1 GCA_018333725.1 Melioribacter sp.
AACTTTGGTAATAACATTCACACCCGATAGAATTGGTGCATATGAATTAACAGCTACATCTGGTGCTTATACTGCAAAAGTTGGGTTCAATGCTGCAAAGTACTTAGGATATGCCAACACCTTTGTTGAGGGAGTGAATAAGAATGTTAATTGCCAGACTTGTCATAGCAGTTTTGTTACTGAATGGACAGGTACCGGTCATGCTAAAACACTTCAGAAAGGATTTGATGGGCAATTAAGCAGCAGTTTTCAAGCTTTCTGCGTTGCATGCCATTCAACAGGTTATGATGCAGCTACAACTGCAAAGAATGATGGCTTTGATGATTTTACTTTTACATTTCCAACAGTATTAACCGCAGGTACATACAATCAAATGGTAGCACAATTTCCGGATGCAATGAAAAGAGCAAATGTTCAGTGCGAAGCTTGCCATGGTCCAGGAAGCGGTCACTTAGGAGCTACAAGTGATTTCAGAATGGTTGCAACTTATGATTCTGATGTGTGCGCATCCTGTCATGATTCCGGTACACACCACTTATTGGGAGCTCAATTCAATGCTTCTGTTCACTCAGGAGTTACTTCTTATCCTACTGGTCCCGGACGTGAATCTTGCGTAAGATGTCACACAGGTGCGGGCTTTAAACAATATGTTGATGGCGTTTCAACCTCCGATCCTTATTTTGATGTATCGTATTCACCTGTAAGTTGTTCCGGCTGTCATGATCCACATAACGCTACTAATGTTCATCAATTGAGAAAGTTGACTGCATCATTATTAGCTCCAAACAATACTACAATTACAATTAATAAACAGAATGCTGGAACTGGCGCAGTTTGTTATAATTGCCATCAGTCAAGAGCTGAAGCAAATGCTGCTGCTGCTGGAACAATGAATGAACGTTTCGGGCCTCACTATGGTGCTCAGGGAGATATTTTATACGGTAACAATATGTTTGAACTAGGAGGTATAAAATTAGCTTCTTCAAATCACTTTGGAGCTACACAAGCGGGAGGTTCTTGTGTAACTTGCCATATGTATGGGCTTGCAACGGCAATTGATGCTACAGGAAATGTTGTTCCTTTAGGCGGTCACTCTTTCTCAGTTAGAACTGCAGATGGTAAATCAAATATGGAATCCTGTATGCCATGCCATGGCGGAACACTTGGACTTTCATTTGCTGATGTTACTTTCATGTTCAATGGAAATATGGATCATGATAATGATGGTGTGGTAAAAGGTTTACAGGATGAAGTTAAAGGAATGATTGATAAAATTTATAAAGAAATTGCGCGTCAAACCAATACAACAGTAATTCCTCCGGTTCCAGTTAATGCATGGTCACCAACTATAAGAAAAGCCTACTGGAATGCCAGGACAGCATATTATGATCACAGTAATGGAATTCATAATCCAAAATATATTGTTTCGGCATTACGCGGAGCTATGGCTTCTTTAGGATTAGCAACATCAGTTGAACAGGATGAAGTAATTCCAACTGAATATGCCTTATTCCAGAATTACCCGAATCCATTTAACCCAACTACAAACATTAAATTCTCTTTACCAAAAGCATCGAATGTAAAAGTTACAATTTATGATGCGATCGGTAAAGAAGTAAGAACATTAGTTAATAATTACTTAAATGCCGGGACCCATACATTTGCATTTAATGCAAGCACATTAGCATCCGGTGTATATTTATACAGAATTGAAGCTGATAATTTTGTAAAAGTTAACAAGATGTTGTTACTCAAGTAATAATAATTAACTTTCGTAATTTCAAAAGGCCCCCGAATTCGGGGGTCTTTTTTTATCCTCCAATTAAAATGATATTTTTGTAGAACAGAATTAAGAACAAATAATGAGAACAGAAAAAGATTCATTAGGACAATTAGAAATACCGGATAATTCATATTACGGTATTAATAGTATTAGAAGTGCTATCAACTTTCCGAACTCCGGTGAGAAAGTTAATCTATACTTAATCAAAGCATATCTTCAAGTTAAACTGGCAGCTGCTGAGACCAATTATAAATGCGGTTTACTTTTTAAGGAAAAATATGATGCCATTGACGAAGCTATTCGTAAACTTATAAAAGAAACTGATGCTGATATAGATAAAGGAACCCGGGAAATTTATGATAAAATTATTACCGATCCTTACCAGGGTGGCGCCGGTACATCTCTTAACATGAACATTAACGAAATTATTACCAATACTGCCCTCGAATTATTGGGGAAAGAAAAAGGTGATTATGCTTCTATAAATCCGCTTGATGATGTAAATATGAGTCAATCGACAAACGATACATTCCCTACTTCATTAAAAATTGCATCGATCTACCTATTACGACAATTTGCAGATTCACTATCGGTATTGCAAAATTCATTACAGAAAAAAGAGGAAGAATTTAAAAGTATTTTAAAACTGGGAAGGACACAATTACAGGATGCAGTTCCAATAACATTAGGACAGGAATTTGGTGCATATGCCCAGGCAATTGCAAGAGACAGATGGAGAATTTACAATGCAGAAGAAAGACTCAGGTCAGTTAATCTTGGCGGGACTGCAGTTGGTAATTCAGTTGCTGCGCCAAAAGAATATGTGTTAAATGTAAACAGCATTCTAAAAAAAATAACAAAACTGCCAATCGCAAAAAGTGAAGACTTAATAGATGCTACTCAGAATTTAGATATGTTTGTTGAGGTTCATGGAATTATTAAAGCAGCGGCCGTTTCGTTGATAAAGATAAGTAATGATTTGAGATTTTTATCGAGCGGTCCATCCGGTGGAATTGGAGAAATTAATCTGTCACCTAAACAAGCCGGATCTACAATTATGCCCGGCAAAGTTAATCCTGTTATTTTAGAAAATACAATTCAATTGTGTGAGCTTGTTAAAGGACACGACCTTATTATAGCTAATCTTGCCGGAAGCGGTAATCTGGAATTAAATCCTTTTATACCAATGCTGGGACATTTATTTTTGAAATCAATCGAACAACTGAACGCATGCACAAAAAACCTTGCAGCTAACTGTATTGATGAAATTTCAGCAAATGCTGAACGATGTAAATTAAACCTGATAAATAGTTCAGCAATTGCTGCTTCACTAATTTCAACATTTGGATACGAAACCATTCAGGAACTGGTAAATTACGCTCATAAGAATAATATCCCCTTTGTAAAAGCACTGATGAAAAGTAAACTATTAAGTGAAAATGAAATGTATAACCTGATTTCAAAAGATTTAGGAATTAAAATTGAATAAGATAGCTCATTCCGAACGGCTTCATATTGCATTTATCGGGAGGAGAAATGTCGGTAAGTCCTCTCTAATGAACCGGTTTATTGGTCAGGACTTGGTTATAGTCAGTAATGTTCCGGGAACCACAACTGACCCTGTTAAAAAAGCAATGGAGTTACTCCCCTTTGGACCAGTTGTGCTAATCGATACTGCAGGAATTGATGATGTAGGAGAACTTGGACAAAAAAGAATAAGTAAAACAACAAAAGTTATTTCGGAATCTGACTTTGTAATTCTGGTTCTGGATTCTCAAACTGATTTATCAGAACATGAAATTTCTTTGATCGATCAATTACAAAAATTCCAGTTACCATATCTAATTATTATTAATAAATCCGATCTGGGAATAAAATATGAACTTGTTGAGAAACTGAATCAGCTTCAACTACAACATCATCCTGTTTCCTGTATAAATGATGATGGAATTTTTCAGTTAAAAGAAAAAGTTGCCAAATTACTTCCGGCTGATGAAGAATTACCATTAGTATCGGATTTAATAAAGCAGCATGATTTAATTGTCCTGGTTGTCCCGATTGATCTTGGAGCACCAAAGGGAAGATTAATAATGCCCCAGGTACAAACAATAAGAGAATCGCTTGATGAGGATGCAATTGTAGTAATTGCCAAGGATAAAGAGTTAAGGGCTGCTCTGGACAAATTGAAAGTTCCTCCCAAACTTGTTGTAACAGATAGCCAGGCAATTATGAAAGTAAATGCCGATGTGCCGGATGAAATTCCATTGACAACCTTTTCTATTCTTATGGCAAGATATAAAGGTGATTTACAGGAGTATGTTAAAGGAATTGTAAGAATTGAAGAGTTGGAAGACGGTGACAAAGTTCTTGTTGCCGAAGCATGTTCTCATCATGCACAGGAAGATGATATCGGTCGGGTTAAAATTCCAAGATGGTTACGGCTTCACACAAAAAAGAAACTTGAGATAGATGTAAAAAGTGGTCACGACTTTCCTGATAATCTTGATGAATATAAACTAATAGTTCACTGCGGCGGATGTACGTTAACACGCAAAATGATGCAAACTCGTATTAAGCAAGCAAAGTATATGGGAGTTCCAATTGTAAATTATGGTGTAGCAATTTCCTATATGCATGGAGCTATGCCAAGAGCTTTAGAACCTTTCCCCGAAGCAATTATTGAATGGAAAAAGATCAGCAAATTCTGAATTGTAATGATGTTAACTTCTCAGATTCTCAATAAGAAGTTTTATATCCTCGGGCAATTCCGAATCAAAAAAAACTTTCTGCTTAGAGTGCGGATGGATAAATCCAAGTGTTTTTGCGTGTAATGCCTGACGTTGAATAATCTGTAACAAATTTTCCACGCGGCTTTTCATTTTCGAAAATTCTGATCCATAAACAATTTTCCTTCCACCATAAGACGGGTCACCAAAAATTGGATGCTTTATGTGAGCCATGTGAACTCGTATCTGATGTGTCCTCCCGGTCTTCAATTTAAGTTCGACTAAAGAGGCAAATTCGAATTCTTCAATTACTTTATAGAAAGTGTGTGCATACTTCCCTTCAGTTTTACTTACAGTAAAAAGTTTTCTGTCTTTGTTACTGCGGGTAATATTACCGGTTATTTCTCCTTCACTGTTCTTAAATATCCCCCAGCAAACCGCCCAGTATTCGCGATCGATAGAATGATTAGCAAACTGACGTGCTAACTGGGCATGTGTCCACTCATCCTTTGCAATCAATAATAAACCACTTGTATCCTTATCAATTCGGTGAACAATACCGGGTCTTCCCGGTTCATTAAGAGCACTCAATTTTTTTGTATGATGTAACAATGCATTAACAAGCGTTCCGGAATAATTTCCTAATGAAGGATGTGCAACCATTCCCGGTGGTTTATTAACGATAAGCAAATAATCATCTTCATAAAGAATATTGAGTGGAATATCTTCGGGTTCAGTATCTTCCGGACGAGGTGTAATTGGAATAGTAAGTTCAATTACTTCTCCCGGAGAAAGAGAATAATTTGCTTTTACAATTTTGTTATCAACTGTTACAAAATTGGCTTTAATTAATTTTTGAATTCTAGATCGGGAAGCATTTTCAACTGAATTAGCGAGGTAAACATCAATTCTTTCTTTCTTTTTCCCCTCCGGAAGTACAATCCTAATTTTCTTTTCTGATATTATCTTCGACATTATTTGTAAGTGAATCATTCATTTCTAAATTATTAGTTTCGCTTGCAACAGAAATATCTGCAATAGCATCCTGAGGTTTTTGATCATCAATATCTTTTACAGCTTCTTGTTCTTTTACAGGTTCAGTACGGTGAAAAATTAACAATAGTATTACACCGATAGTAACAGTTGCATCGGCAATATTAAAAATGGGCCATCGATCGAATGTTCTACCTAAAATTGTAAAGTCGAAGAAATCCACGTTAAAAAAATCGACAACCCTTCCGTAAAAAATTGGGGAATAACCATAAAACAAACCATAAAATGTTCGATCAATCAAATTGCCGACGGCACCGCCAAGTATAAATGCAAGCGATAACCTTACAATTAATTTTTGATGACGGGACTTATAGAGATAATAAAATATACCGATGCTTGCCAGTAGTGTGAATAATGACAACATCAATTTAGATGAATCACCTACTTCAATTCCGAATGCAAGACCAGGATTTTCTACAAATGTTAGTTTAAAGAAATCACCAATTACATTAATACTTTGTCCGTAATACATTCCATCAACATGAATGTTAAGTACGGGGATAGTTCCCCCTTTAACAAGGAACTTTGTAATTTGATCTGTAATAACAATGAACAGCGTTGAATATAAGACTTTCACTACATTTCCAATTCAGTTAAGGAATTATGCTTTCATTTTCTGTTTGACCTGCAAACAATGCTGTGTATGAGGAACAGCCATCAATCTATCTTTAGGAATTAAAGGGCATGTGGGACAAAGATATTGCGGTTCATCAATACACTCAATACAAATACCATAAGTACCATTTTCAATTCTTTGAAGAGCATCATCGAGGTAACCCAGGAATTTATTTTCGCGTTGAGCCCAGAGGTAGAGTTTCTCTCTTTCCATTGCATCTGTTCCCTGTTCAGCCATGTGCAATGAATAAGGGGAATTTTCATTAACATACTGACCGGTAGTCGGGTCCATCATTTGATCTTTCAACGCTTGAAGCTGTTCGATAATTTCATTTCTTTTTTCATTAATTACTTTCCTGAAATCCTCGAGATCCTTCTTGGAATAACCCTGAATTTTACGGACACGTTTGGTTGGAGAAATTACTTCAACCTGTTTACTTCTTTTAATTTTTGCAACAGGTTTTTTAGCGGCAGTTTTTGATTTAACCGACTTTTTAGCTTTAACAATCTTCTTGGGTTTGTTTACAGGTTTCTTTACCGTTTTCTTTTTTGCAGCAGGTTTTGCTGTTTTCTTTTTATCTACTTTTTTTGCCATAGTGCCTCCAATATTAAATTTTTGCTTTAACTATTGTTATAATACAATCGTAGTCACCTATTTTCCAGTCCTGTTTATAGCCACCATCTATTTCAGATTGAATTATACTTTCAGCAAGAACTTCATTAGCAATATAATCAGAAAACTTATTAATATAACCAAGTAATTTTTCATCCCCTCTGGCAGAAAGATTAATACGATCTACAACATCAAGACCATGATCTTTCCTCATATTCTGTACACGATTAACAAATTCCCTTGCAAATCCTTCTGCAATAAGTTCTTCAGTAAGTTCAGTATCAATTGCAACTGTTACTCCTTCTTCAGTTTCAACAAGCCATCCTTCTATTTCGTGACTTATAATTTCAACATCATCACGTGATATTGTAACTTGCTGACCATCTATTTCAATTTGATGCTCTCCGGTTTTTTCTAACGAAATAATAGCATCTTTATCGAGATCTTTAATAGCAGCAGTAAGCGGTTTAACAAGTTTACCATATTTAGGACCAATCGACTTAAAATTTGGTTTTGCGGATTTATTCACAATGCCCGAATCATCTTCTAAAGCAATCAGTTCTTTTACATTAATTTCTTCGAGGACAACATCTTTCATTTTTTCAAGTGCACCACGTTTGGATTTATCGACAACAACCATAATTTTTTTCAATGGTTGACGAACCTTAAGATTATTCTTGGCGCGCATTGAACGTGTTAGATACACAACGCGCTGGGCAATATCCATCTTGTCTTCAAGCTCTGTTTCAATATAACTTGGTTTTGGAAAATCAGCCAGATGAACAGACTCATACTTTTCGAGATTGGAAATTGAATTTAGACTCTGATACAATTCCTCCGAAACAAACGGAATAAAAGGTGATGATAATTTGGCAATCGTTAATAGGCATTCATATAAAGTCTGATAAGCTGATAATTTGTTCTTATTGATTTCAGATTTCCAGAATCTTCTTCTGCTTCTTCTAACATACCAGTTGGATAACTGGTCGATTGTAAAATTGGAAACCTGTCGAGCTGCTTTTGTAACATCATATTGATTCATTAACTCTTCATATTCAGTAACCAAAGAGCTAAGTTTAGAAATAATCCATCTGTCAATTTCAGGTCTCTCATTATACGGTATCAATGGTTCTGCAAAAGTAAACCTGTCTATGTTTGCATAGAGTGTAAAGAAAGAATAAGAATTAAGTAATGTTCCAAAAAATTTTCGTTGTACTTCTACAATTCCGTCTTCGTCAAACAATGTTGGTTTCCACGGCGGACTGGTAGTAACCAGATACCATCTGGTAGTATCGGCACCATACTTATCGAACAACGTAAACGGATCTACTGTATTACCGCGGCTTTTAGACATCTTCTGACCTTCTTTGTCGAGAATCAATTCATTGACAATCAGGTTCTTATAAGTAACGCTATCAAATAACATAGTTCCAATTGCATGAAGTGTATAGAACCATCCTCTTGTTTGATCAATTCCCTCACAAATAAAATCGCACGGATAATTTTTCTTAAACAATTCCTGGTTTTCGAACGGGTAATGGAATTGTGCAAAAGGCATTGCACCGCTATCGAACCAAACATCTATTAATTCAGGTGTGCGTTTATAAATTTTACCATTTATTTCGAACTTAACTTCATCAACAAACGGTTTGTGGAGATCAATTTCACTATCCGGCAGATCCTTAACTAAAATTTTCTTCCCGTTTCTTTTAACAAAACCGTCTTTCAATTCCTTAATTGAGCCAACACATAACATCTCACCTTCATCATTAAGCCAGATAGGAAGCGGAGTACCCCAGTATCTATCCCGGGATAAAGACCAATCTTTATTCTCTTCCAACCAGTTACCAAACCGCCCGGATCCAACTTCGGGCGGACACCAATTAATCGTATTGTTCAATTCGATCATTCGTTTAGCAACATCTGTAGTTCTTATATACCAGCTATCGCGTGCATAATAAATAAGCGGGTTATCGCATCGCCAGCAGTGCGGGTATGAGTGGAGATAATCATTAGTTGCGCGATAAAGCAATCCCCTCTCTTTCAGATTTCTGATAATATCCGGATCAGCCCCTTTTTCCTCTTTTGTTTCAAACTGAATTGTTTTTACAAGTCGCCCGGCGAAATCAGTAACCTGATCAGTAAATCGCCCGCTCTTAGTAACCGGTTGAATAAATGGTAAATCAAATTTACGCGATACTTCATAGTCATCTGCACCAAAAGCCGGAGCGATATGAACAACACCTGTTCCATCTTCTGTACTTACAAACTCGCCCGGGATTACATACCACGCTTTTTTATCAACAGGTATATATGAAAAGAGCGGTTCATAATTTCTATTTATTAGCTGATTCCCTTTTAATTCTTCTACTACTGAATAATCCTCCTTAATTACAGTCAACCTTGCTTTTGCTAAATAAAGTACCCCATGTTTTTCATGTCTTATCTTCACATAGTCGATATCGGGACCAACCGCAAGTGCAACGTTAGAAATAAGTGTCCATGGCGTAGTTGTCCAGACAAGAATAGAAGCATCCTCATCCTTAAGTTTGAATTTGACAAACACGCTGGGATCCTGAACATCATCGTAACCAAGTGCAAGTTCGTGTGAGGATAAAGGAGTTTCACAGTGAGGACATTGGGGAACTATTTTGAATCCTTTATAGATTAATCCTTTTTTGTAATATTCAGATAAAGCCCACCATACAGATTCAATATATTCATTTGTACAGGTTATATAAGGATCATCAAGATTAATCCAGTAGCCCATACGTTCAGTAAGAGTCCGCCATCCTTCTTTCATTTCGATATGATGATAAACAAGTTCCTTGGCTTTCTTATTAAAGTCGGCAACACCGTACTTTTCAATATCCGATTTTTGAGTAAATCCAAGATCTTTTTCAAGGGCTATTTCAATCGGTAGTCCATGGGTATCCCACCCGGCTTTTCTGTGAACTCTGTAACCTTGTAAAGTTTTATAACGGCATACAAGATCTTTAAGTGTTCTTGCCATAACATGATGAATA
>JAGXSM010000259.1 GCA_018333725.1 Melioribacter sp.
GAATACTTGAAAAAGTTAAAACCAACAAGCATTACCGACCTTGCAGCAATGAATGCTCTTTATCGCCCGGGTCCTATGGATTTTATTGATGATTTTATTTCTCGCAAACATGGTAAAAAACAGATTGCATATTTACATCCGGTACTCGAAAGCATATTAAAAGAAACTTATGGAATAATTGTTTATCAGGAACAGGTTATTCAGATTGCAAACAGAGTTGCAGGTATGAGTCTTGCAGAAGCTGATCTTCTTAGAAGAGCAATGGGTAAAAAAGATCTTAAAGCAATGCAAGAGCAGAGAGAAAAATTTGTTGCCGGTGCAGGTAAAAATAATATTAGTAAAAAAGTTGCCGAAGAAATTTTTGAAGCGATTGACAAGTTTGCCAATTATGGTTTTAACAAATCCCACGCAGTCGCTTATAGTGTAGTTGCGTATCAAACTGCTTATTTAAAAGCACATTACCTGGAAGAATTTCTTGCTGCTAATCTTACAAATAAATATGATAATACAGATAAGGTAACAATATTATTAGAAGACTGCAGAAAACTTGGTGTTAAAGTTCAACCGCCGGATATTAATTACCCCACAGTTAATTTTAAGGTTGTTAAGGGAGAAATAATATTTGGTATGTCTGCAATAAAAAATGTTGGTGTTCAGGCGGTTCAGGAAATTCAATCGGTTCACGAAAAACTTGGAAGAGATTTTACTTCCATATATGATTTCTGCTCGCACATTGATACAAGGGTTGTAAATAAAAGAGCATTAGAGGGTTTAGTACTTGCCGGGGCATTCGATTCATTCGGAGGATCGCGCGCCCAGCATTTTGTAGCTATTGAAGAGGCTCTTTCATTTGGTAGTAAATTAAAATCGGTTAAGGAAGCTCATACAGATAGTTTATTCGCTTCTTCATCAGAGACAATGGATTTTCAATTACCATCACTTCCAGATACAAGACCCTGGGATAATAAAGAACGTCTTGCTAAGGAGAGACAGGTACTTGGCTTCTATCTCAGCGATCATCCGCTCAGAAAATATGAAACAGAATATAATTCGTTTGCAACCGTTCACCTTGGCGAACCAAGCACATTTCAGTTTGGCGAAATTGTGCGTGCTTGCGGTGTTATTACGGATGTTTCTCCCAAGACAGATAAGCAGGGAAGGCAAATGGCCTTCTTTAAACTGGATGACTTCAGTGGTTCTTGCGATTGCCTGATGTTCTCTAAATCATTTGCTGAGTATAGCGAACTTATTCAACCTGAATCAACTGTTATGATTAAAGGTAAACTTGAAAGCAGCGGCGATGCTATTAAACTTCATGTTGATGAAGCTGTTTCTCTTGATGTTGCAAAGAATAAACTCACAAAGAGAATAGGGATTACTCTCGATACATCTCTGCACGACGAATATGTAATTAACTTAATTAAAATGATAATGGAAGAGAACGAAGGAAAAATTCCTGTTCTTATTAATGTAAAGGATAACGGAACTTCCAGAGAATTTGCTATTGAATTTAAAGTGAACCTAACAGATTCATTTGTAGAGAGTATAAAAAAATTATTAGGCGATGATTCTCTAATTTATTTTACAACATAAAATCATTTCAAAATAATCCAAACATTTGATTTGTTTTTACGATTTCTTAAGTTTGTGCCACAATTAACAGAAGGGGAATAAATGGAACAGAGATGGGCACTAATTTTAGGTGCTTCAAGCGGATTTGGCGGAGCTACGGCAGTTGAATTAGCTAAAAATGGTTATAGCATTTTTGGCGTTCATCTCGATCGCCAGGCTACAATGCCGCAAGTTCAACAGGTTATTAAAAAAATTGAGAAGACGGATCAGAAAGCTGTCTTCTTTAACATAAACGCTGCTGATCAAATTAAAATAAACGATACTCTCGATGAAATTAAAGAGAGATTTGCAACTAAGGATCATCCTCAGGTTCATGTATTAATTCATTCTCTGGCTTTTGGTACACTCAAACCATACATCTCAAAAAATCCAAATGATTGTATCTCGCCATCTCAAATGAACATGACTCTTGATGTAATGGCCCATTCACTTGTTTACTGGACACAGGGATTAATTTTCAGAAATCTATTTGCACATGGCGGAAGAATCTTTGCATTAACAAGTGCCGGTTCTCATTCTGTTATTCCAAATTACGGTGCTGTATCAGCTGCAAAAGCCGCTCTGGAATCTCACATCCGTCAGCTTGCCGTTGAATTAGGTTCAATGAAAATATCATGCAATTCTATTATGGCTGGTGTAACTGATACTCCGGCCGGTAATAAAATTCCAATGTTCGATAAGATGATGAATGCAGCTAAAATGAAAAATCCCCAAAACAGATTAACAACTCCCGAAGATGTTGCAAAAGCTATTGTCCTTCTATGCGATGAAAGAGCAAGCTGGATTTCAGGTAATGTCCTTGGTGTTGATGGCGGTGAATACATTGTAAATTATATTGGTGAAAACACAAGTTCTATTATTAAATAATTATTCAGGAAAAACATGCAATTAATACTAACTGAAGAACAGAAAATGCTTCGCGCAATGACTCGCGATTTTGTAAAGAATGAAATTAAACCGATTGCTTCTAAAATAGATGAGCAGGAAAAAATTCCTGATGAGTTAATTAAAAAATTGGGCGAGCTTGGATTTCTTGGTGTTTCATTCCCCGAAGAATATGGCGGTGGCGGTTTTGGTGAAGTAGGCTATTGTCTTATGCAGGAGGAAATAGCCCGCGGATGTATGTCGACAGCAACATTTATTGGCGCTCATCAATCCATTGGTGCAAATACAATTTATATTGGCGGTACTGAAGATCAAAAACAAAAATATTTAACTCCTCTTGCTAAAGGGGAAAAGATTGGTGCCTTCTGTTTAACAGAAGCCCAGGCCGGTTCCGATTCCTTTAATGTTAAAACCCGCGCAAAACTTGATGGCAATGAGTGGGTTATTAACGGTGAAAAACTATGGATTACAAATGGCGGTATTGCTGATATTGTTTCTGTCTTTGCAAGAACTGATAAAGGTGTTAGTGCTTTTATTGTTGAAACTGATCGCGAAGGATTCCATGCAGGTCCACCCGAAAAGAAAATGGGAATCCGTGGTAGTACTACAAATCCTATTACATTCGATAATGTTAGAGTACCGAAAGAAAATTTAATCGGAACTGATGGAAGAGGATTTCTATTAGCAATGAAAACACTTGATGCCGGAAGATTAGGATTGGGAGCTGGTTGTCTTGGTGCTTCAAAAGAATTGCTGGAAATGTCCACTCAGTATGCAAAACAAAGAACTCAATTCGATCAGACAATTTCACATTTTCAGGCAATACAATTTATGCTTGCTGAAATGGCAACATTAGTTTATGCAATGGAATCAATCGTTTATAGAACCGCTACTGATTACGACCAGAAGAAAGATGTTTCAAGGCAATCTGCAATTGTAAAATTATTCTGCTCAGAATCACTCGATAAAATTGCTGACTTTGCAGTTCAGGTTCATGGAGGAATGGGTTATTCAAGAGAATTACCCGTAGAGAGATATTACAGAGATTCCAGGATTAATAAAATTTTTGAAGGTACTAATGAAATTCAAAAAGGGATCATAGCAAGAGAAGTTCTAAAGAAAAACGGGGTTGTTTAATTTATAAAATGACAGGAGTATTATAATGAAACCTTTTACTTTTACGGACGATAACTTTGATCAGGAAGCTCTTAAATCCGAACTTCCTGTAATTGTTGACTTTTGGGCAGCCTGGTGCGGTCCTTGCCGGATGATTGCACCTATTATTGAAGAAATGGCTAATGAATATGATGGTAAAGCTGTAATTGGAAAACTCGATGTTGATGATAATCAGCAGACAGCAATCAAATATGGTGTTAGAAGTATTCCAACGGTTTTATTTTTTCATGGTGGGCAACTTAAAGATACTGTAATTGGTGCAGTTCCTAAACAAGTATTTGTAGAAAAATTAACAAAATTAATCTAAGCTGATAGATTATCTTAATGCTTTCTTATAAGCAATTAGTAATTCCATTATTGTTTTTTTTCTTTTGTGGAATTTTATCCTCTCAGACGAATACGTGGATTCATTTTGATTCATCAAACAGCGGATTACCTTCCAATACAATCCGCCTGGTTTCTCAAGATCCTGATGGAGTTTACTGGATAGGAACATGGGATTCCGGTCTTGTAAAATTTGACGGCAAAAACTGGACCGTTTATAACAAAGAGAATTCTCCCTTACCTCATAATTGCGTTTATAGTATCGCTTTCAATAATGGAAATATTTTGATCGGAACTATGGGTGGCGGGCTCGCAATCTTCGACGGTAATTCCAGCTGGAAAATTTACAACGAGAAAAATTCAAACATTCCACAGGATTGGATCTACTCCGTTGCTGTTGATAAAAAACAGAGAATATGGATTGGTACTTTTTCTGATGGTATCGGCATCCTGGAAAATGATCAATGGATTAATTATAACAAAACCAATTCCATATTAACTGATAATAAAGTGACATACATTTTAATTGATAAATATGATAATAAAATTCTTGCTACCCAGGGCGAACTTGCATTTATTATTGATGACGTCTGGAAAAGTGAAAAGGATTTTAATATTGATTCTCTTGATTATGTTGCATACTGGATATCTGAAATGCACGATGGAAAAAAAATTATCAGCTATAAATATAAAGGTATAGTTTTGTTTGATGGGAAGAACTTTACAGTCTTGAAGGGACCAAATTCTAATGATGGAATTGAAGGATTTTATTCTGCTGTGGAAGATTATAAGAAAAAGATCTGGGCAGGAAGTTTTGGCCAGGGCATTGTTGTTTATGAAAATGAAAAGTCTGAGATCTGGAATAAATCGAACTCACCTGTAAAAGATGATTTCATATTTAACATCTTTGTGGATTCAAGAAATAATAAATGGATATCTACTTATTTTGGAGGAATATCCATCTATAATGAAGATGGAGTGGACATAAAATAAACTGACTAAAAAGTATAAAGAGAAATTAGGGTAATAAATTATTTGTAATGGGAATAAAATAAGTTTCAATAGTCAAGAGAATCTCGGTGGAATGTACCCAAATAAAACCTTGACAAACAAAACATCATATATTATTTTATTCAAAGAATTAGGGTAAGTAAGGGAAAACCTCAAAAAAACATAAATTTTCCTTGACTTAGAAAAATCATAGGGTTATTTTGAGCTCGCTACAATCAAAAAAAACTAAATTTTCTCTTTGGGGCATTTGACTTTATAATTAGAAATTGTGTTCCACGTAGTTTAGGGTAAAATTTTGGAACCTATTAATGATTTTATTTTAATTAACTAAAAGAAAAAATAGAATTCTAAAAGAAAAGGAGGTTGTTATTGATAATTGCTTTACAAGTTTTCTCATCAAAAAACCCTTTCTTAATTAAATCAACAAATTAAGGAGTATAGTATGCATCGAAGGATTTTTTACTTTTTGCTTCTTCTAGCTCTTTGTCCTGTCCTATTAACTGCTGGTACAAAGGGTAGAATTAAGGGAAAAGTAGTTGACTTGCAAACAGGTGAAGCACTCATTGGCGCAAACGTGATTGTTCTTGGAACAACCACTGGTGCTGCAACTGATGCAAGCGGCGAATATCTCTTACAAAATTTAGACCCCGGTGTTTATACCGTTAGAGCTTCATACCTGGGATTTCAGTCTATTACGATTTCTAACGTGAGAGTTAATGCAGACCTCACAACAATCGTAGACTTTGAATTACCAAACGAAGACATACAGGTAGGCACTGTGGAAATAGTTGCACAAAGACCTCTCATCCAGAAAGACAACACCAATGCTGTTAGAATCACTACAACGGAAGAAATTGATAAGCTTCCTATCCGTGGTTTTAACAATATCTTTGCATTAAATGCCGGTGTTTCTGTTACAAACGGTGAATTCCACATTCGCGGCAGCCGTGAAGATGAAGTAGGTTACTACATTGAAGGTGTTTCTGTTCGTAACCCTCGTGGTGGCGGTAGAGCAGTTTCAATTTCTCAAGACGCATTAGAAGAAATTCAAGTTCAGGTTGGTGGTTACAATGCTGAATTTGGTGGTGCTAACGGCGGTATCGTTAGATCAACTCTTAAAAGCGGTAGTTCACAATTTAAAGCTTCTTTCGAATACATTACTGATAACGTAGCTTTCCAGAGCCGCGAAAGTGCTTTCGAAGGTAAAAAACGTCTTGGCACTTATTACTGGGGATATAACGAATCATCTCTTTCGCTAGGTGGACCTCTATTTACGCAAGCAGTAAAATATTTCTTTAACTTTAATTCTAACTTCCAATTAAGCCCAACCCATCAGGATCAACCTGCTATTAATTTGGGTTTGGTTTGGAATGAAAAAACCCCGGCTGCTCAAAGAGATACTGTTAACTTTGTATTTAATAATGGCGCAAGAACTAAAGCTGCAAGACAAAATTATACATTGACCGGTACTTTGAATTTTGATTTCAAGCCAATTCTATTCAGATTTTCCGGGTCTTATTTTATTGATGACAATGACGCAAATGTTAACGGTCCTTATGATATATTAAATAACAGACCAGCTGAATATCAAAATCGGAACGGCTCATTTAATTTAAGAATGACTCACGTTTTGAGTCCTAAAATGTTCTATGAATTATCTGCCGGTTACGTTCTTTCAACCTATGAACAGCAGGATAAATTCTTAAAAGATAATTTCTGGGCTTATGGTGATAGCGTTGCTAATGCTGCTGTTGGATTTGTTTGGAATAGAAGTCCGCAAGACTTAGCAAGAAATTATAAAGGAAGATTTGCCTCGCCACGTTCATTAAGTGTGTATGACTGGTCATTCGATAGAACTGGTGGTGTTAATTTTACTTACCAAAAATCTGATACAAGATCATTATCTTTCAGCGGTGCATTAAACTGGACACCAGATAAAGTTCATTCGATAAAGATTGGTGGAGAATATATCAATTGGACTTACAGATCATATTTACCAGCTACAAGTCTCACAACACAAAGGCAATTGGCTTCAACTCTATTTACTAATATGAGTAATCCTCAAGGTAGAACTGAAGAACAGATTAAAACGCAAATCCTAAGAAATGCGGGAACAACAGCATTTGGTTACGATTTATTTGGAAACGAAATAGATGGTGGAGATGATAAATTCCATGCACCAAAGAAACCTGTGTTTGCCGCTGCTTATTTACAGGATAAGATTGAGTTCGAAGATATTATCCTGAACGTCGGTTTAAGATATGATTACTTTGATATAGACAATCTTCAGATGATTGATCCAACAAGACCCGATCTTTCAATTGTTAAAGCCGATAATACATTAATTGATTCGGGTTGGGAAAAAGTTCCTGCATTCAGTTCAGTCAGTCCTCGTATTGGTATTTCTTTCCCTGTAACCGATAAAACATTTTTCCATGCTCAGTATGGAAAATTCGTTCAACAACCGGACTTAAACCAATCTTACGTTGGTTATGATTATTTAGCTTACCAGTTAACAACCGGATTTTTCTTCTCTAACATGAGAGGATTAAATTTACGACCAACCAGAACAACAAACTACGAGTTAGGTTTTACGCAACAGATTGGTGATATTTTATCATTTGACATAACGGCATTTTATAGAGATATAAAAGATCTGGTTCAAATGGTTCCACAAGTTGTTAATATAGTATCAGGATATCAGAATTATTACATAAGAGACAACGTTGACTTTGCAACAACAAAAGGTCTTGAAGTATCTGTAAATATGAGAAGATACCAGAGACTATCGATTAATGGTAACATGACATTACAGGATGCAAGAGGAACAGGATCATATCCCGATGCAAACCGTGGTATTGTTGGTGCACCGGTAGTTGCAGGTCAGCCGTTTACTCCTAAGAATATTTCTCCACTCGAATTTGACAGACCGTTCATCGCTAACTTGAATCTCGATTACCGTTTCGGTTCTAATGATGGTCCGGCAATATTGAGTAATTTTGGTGTTAATGTACTCTTAACATATCAATCAGGTCGTCCGTTTACACGTGGCGCCGGTAACCCGGCATCTGTTGGAATTTCTCAACAGGGAAGCGGTGATGCTCGGTTCAGAACACCGGTTGAACCTTTAGGTTCTTCTTCAATGCCAGCTTCATTTAACGTTGATATGAGAGTGGATAAATCATTCACAATTTACGATCGATTAAGAGCTAACGTTTATATATCCGTATTAAACTTACTGAATGCTAAGAACGTCCAGAACGTTTACTTAACAACCGGTACTGCTACTGATAACGGATACTTAAGCAACCCAATCACATACCAGGAACAGTTAAGAGCTCAGGGGCAACAATATATTGATATGTATCAATTATTAACCCTCCAAAGAAATGGTCTTTATAGTGGTATGCGCCAGGTTAGGTTGGGTGTTAGGTTAGAATATTAATCGCATTTATAAATAAAGGAGAAAAGCGATATGAAATTAATTAAATCAAGCTTTTATCTGGTTTTTTCTTTAATACTTCTCAGCAGTTTTGTTTTAAGAGCCGAAGGTGTTGAAGGAAAAGACAAAGGTAAAGTTTATAAAACAACCGGAACACCGCAGAACACTAAATTCAATATAAATAACATCTCTACTTTCTTTGGTAATGATGGTATTTCTGATCTTAGTACTTCAGGTGATTCAGGTTTCCAGTTCCCTATTGGAAGCGGAAAGACAGTGTTTTATGAATCAGGATTTGTTTATGGTGGAAATTATCCGAAAGCCGATGGAACTAAAGAGTTCCGTATTTCAGGTTCTACATATAACCGCGGTCAACAACCCGGTAGAATTAAACCTGATGGAACAAGAGAACTTCCAACAGAAGCTCATGTTAGAATCTATAGAGTTCGTCCAGACTATAAAGATCCTAATGCAGATTACAGTAAAGAAATTATGGACGAAGGTTTAACCAAAGCTGCGATTTTTGCTCAATACAAAAAAGACTGGGATGAATGGCCGGCAATTTACGGCGCCCCTTATACAGATGTAGATAAAAATGGCGTCTACAATCCAGCTGTAGATATTCCCGGTTTCCCCGGTGCAGATCAAACAATCTGGTTTGTTGCTAACGACCTCGACCCAATTCAGGCTGTTAAACTATACGGCTCCGAAGGTCTTGGTATGGAAATGCAAGCTACTATCTTTGGTTATAATCAGCAGAATGCTCTTGGCGATGCTTTGTTCAGAAAATATTTACTGATTAATAAAGGCGGAAAGAATATTACCGACTTTTATGTTTGTATGTGGTCTGATCCTGACTTAGGCGGCGATGCCGGTGATGATTTTGCCGGTGTAGATACCCTCTTAAGTTTAGGGTTTATTTATAATGGTGATGATTATGATCCTTCATATGGTCAGTATATTCCAGCAGCAGGATTCGACTTTTTACAAGGTCCGGTTGTACCCGGCACTCCTGCAGATCAAGCCATCTTTAGGAATAAAATTAAAAAAGGATTTAAGAATTTACCAGCATCTACATTCTTTCTCTTTACTCAATCAGTTGCAAACTGGGGAGATCCTACATTAGGCAACTATACTAATGGTGCTCTCCGTTTCCGTAACTTATTCGAAGGTAAGAATGCTACTTTAGGAACTCCGTTTATTGACCCTTTGACTGGTAAAGTATCTAAATTCTTTGCACCCGGCGATCCTGTTACAGGGCAAGGTTGGGTTGATGGTATTCTATTCCCAAAACAGGATAGACGAATTGGTCTTGTTGCCGGTCCATTTAATATTGCTGCCGGCGATACACAGGAAGTTGTAGTTGGTCAGTTAGCTGCCGGTGGTGTTGCTCCTGTTACCAGATTAGGTGCTGTTGCGTTATTAAAGTATCAGGACTTACAGGTTCAGCAAGCATACAATAACTTCTTCCAGGTTCCAACTCCTCCTAAAGCACCGATAGTTCCTTTAGATGATATAACGAAAATTGGTAAAGCATCAGAATTAGATCAGAAAATTATTTTGAATTGGGGTGATGATATTGCTGCCTATACTTTAACTGAATCACATGATCAACTGGGTTATAAGTTCCAGGGCTATGTTGTTTATCAATTACCAAGATTAAATGCACAGTTAAATGAAGGTAAAGTAGTTGCAACATTTGACAAAATCGACCAAATAGGTAATATCGAAAGCTTGGTGTTCGACCCCGAAACAAATGCTACAACAAAAAGATTTACTAAATTTGGAAACAACAGTGGTGTTAAAAGAAGTGTTGAAATTACAAGAGATCTTGTTCGTGGTGGCATTCCGCTTGCAAACGGAACCGAATACTACTTTGTAGTTTCAGCATATTCTTATAATCCCGATCCGAATGCTGTTCCTAACGTACTTGAAACTTTATCAGCAAGAATCCTTGCAGTTCCTCGTCAGGTTAATCCTGGTCAAAAGATTTTTGCACAAAGTGGACAAAGTATTACAACTACTAGATCAGCAGGAGTTGCTGATGGTCAGTTTACAGCTGTTGTCGTTGATCCAACAAGATTAACAGGTCAAAACTATGAACTCCGTTTCACTACTACTGACCAGATACAAGTTGGAACGGCTCTTGTTCCTTATCCTAAGTGGGAAGTCTTTAATAAAGATGCAAATAAGTTAATGGTTTCCGGTTTAGCTTTATATGAAAATAATTCTGATAGCCCGATAATAGATGGGGTTCAGGTATTTGCATCATTTGCTCCTTATTTCCAACCATCTACGGCTATTGCATCATTGACATATACACCGGCAGCAAATATGAACTGGAACCCAGTTAACTGGGGTGGAACATTCTTTAGCGGTGGATTTGATATTGGACCTAATTGGCGCGGTAGCTCATTAGCTGCATATCAATGTAATAAAATTGTTGAAATTAGATTCAGCACTACAACTAAACAAAAAGGATATAACTTCTTAAGAACAGCAGCAGGTACAGCAGCAGCAGTTTGTACCGGTTATTATGAACAACCATTTACTGTTTGGGATGTTACAAATCCAGCTTCTCCAAGACAATTAATGTTCTTCTTCCTTGAAGCATCTGGTAGTACATACCAGAATAACATTTGGGCTCCAGGAGCTGCAACGGGTGATCGTGAATATTTCTATATTCTTGATACCCCTTACTCAAGTGCTGCGGATCCGCTTGGAATTATTGGCAAGACTGAAGGTACAGTATGTCCTACAGTTCCAATACTTTATGGTGGGTGGTATATTCTTAAAGATGCAACCAAACCCCCTTATAATAATGGTGACGTTTATAGAATTAAACCTACACTAAATCCAACCTCCACCGATAAATGGACTTTCAATACTGTTGGTTTGAAACCGGTTGTTGGTGATATTGATTTAGCTAAGGAAGAAGTTGAAAAAATCAACGTATTCCCGAATCCGTATTATGCTGTAAATCCACGTGAAGTAAATAAATATCAGCGTTATGTTACATTCAGCCACTTACCGGCTAAAGCTACATTAAGAATCTTCAACCTTGCCGGTCAATTGGTTCGTACGATCGAGAAAAATTCTCCAAGTCAGTTTATTACATGGGATCTTGTAAACGAAAGTTCATTCCCTGTAGCAAGCGGTTTATATATTGTGCATGTAGACATGCCCGATTTAGGCAAAACCAAAGTACTTAAACTGGCTATAATTCAAGAACAACAAGTTCTTGATCACTATTAATAGATGGGAGAAGAAAAAATGAAAAATACATTAAAAATATTTATAA
>JAGXSM010000260.1 GCA_018333725.1 Melioribacter sp.
TCGATATCAATTCCGAGAATTGTATTTATTTTCCCGATAATATTTCTACGGCTTTTTTCTATTTCCAATTTCCAGTTCTGATTCTTAATGTAAGGTGCATTTATCATCACATACCAGTTTTCATGACCTTCGGGGGCATCACTGCTGTTAAATTTGGATGATATATAGATATACTGTTGGGTCATCGGGACAAATACTTCTTTCGAACAAATCCTTAAATTCATTCCTGTAATCTTCTGAGAATAAAATATTATGTACTTCCAGATTATCATGTTCTCCTTTTACACCCCAGTAAAAAACAAGTGCTGAACTTGAAGGCTCAAGTTTAGAATATCGGCTTGCAGATTTTGAAACTGAATCCTTCAGTAAATTATTGTACGTATAATTTACATCAGCATTGGTAATAATAACTTCATAATCCTTTTTTTCATGTATTCCATTTCTGTTAACCAGTAATCCTTTAATAACATAATTATCATGTATTATTTGTGTTACCTTGCAATTAAAAAAGAAATTTACACCTTTATTCTTCGCTATCCTGTATAATGATTCAACAAGTGAATAGACGCCCTTTTTAAGAATAAATGCGCCAAGATTATATTCAACATGCTGAATAATATTAAGTGTTGCCGGCGCACTAAACGGATTAGATCCGTTATAGGTTGCATAGCGGTCGAATAGTTGAATTGTCTTGGGATCCTTGAAAAAACTTTTATTCGCTTTATGCATCGACCGGAACGGATCTATTTTATTGATTTGGAACAGAGTCTTAAGTGCCCCCGGTTTATAAAAGTTTTTTGCGTTGGAAAAATCGCTTAACAAAAAGAGATCCGTAGTAAGGTCATAAATCTTCTCGGCGTATTTTAAGTAACTTTTTACGGATTGGGCTGCATCTTTTGTTTTTGTCGAAACTTCTTCTGCAAATTTATCAACATTGGAGTAAGCATTAATGACTGTTCCATCGGGATAGAAATATTTGCAAAGGTTATTTAAGGGAATTACATCAAGATGATTTTCAATTCTTTGGCCGGAATATTCAAACAATTCCTTTATTACAAATGGCATTGTAAGTAAAGAAGGTCCGGTATCGAATCTGAATCCTTTTTCATTTATTTCATTTGCTTTGCCGCCCGCTTTTTCGGCTTGTTCAAAGAGATCAACTTCATAACCTTGTTTAGCCAGTCTTATTGCAGCGCTTAATCCACCTAAACCCGCACCGATAACGGCTATTCGTTTTCTTTTAGCCATTTCTTTTTAATTAGTAAGTAAACAAAAAGGTAAAACGAAAGCATTGAAAATGAATAGAAGAAATCTTCGAATGGTATTGTTGTGATGCGAATTCCCCAAATTGCATCTGGAGAATAACTAACTACCGGAAGAGAAGTTAAAATATAATTTACAAGGAAGAAAGGGAGATTCATAAAAAGTATCCACATCCAATATAAACTGGAATTAAGAACAAGATACTTCGAATGATACAAAATAGCCATAATCAAAAAAATTGCGCTAAAGAGCATTACTGTAAAGGTGTAATACTGATCAATAAACACCAATGAAATAATTAATTGTATCGGCATAACCTTTAAAGTTGCTGCCAAGGAAGTAGTTATGATGTTCAAGATTCTTTACTTTACCTTTAACTCCAAGATAGATTGTAAAAGGTGCAAGAGTCCAGTGCATCTTATCAAGTTTATCTTCATTAAATTTCTTACGACCTAAAATCTGCCCACGGAAAGAAGCAGCATCAGCATTGGGAATGAAAATATCTGCATTCCATTTCTTCCCATTCTGATCAATCACTTCATATAATCCCGTTATTAGAACCAATACTAATCACTTCAGTATTGTAATGGAATTCAACTCCCCTTTCCTTAAGAATCTTAACCAATTCTTCAATTAGCCTGTACATACCGCCTTTAATCCGCCAGTAACCATTATGCCTCATCTCGGTGTAATTTAGCAATGAATAGATAGCCGGCGTCTGGAATGGAGTTGCACCGAGGAAAAATGCAACTAATGAAAAGATAATTTTTACTTCCTCGGATTTGAATTGCTTATCTACCTCGCTCCACATTGTTTTGTAGAGATATGGAATATGTTCTCACGGAACAGTTGAAAATTTGAGCAGATATTTTATCATGCTATCAAAGTTGGACTTAACAACTTTGTCTTGGGTATCATGCCAGAATTGTGCAGCTCTTTTCAAATATGCATCTGCTTTAGCAGCTAAATCCGGTTCAACATCCTTGAATTCATCTTCCAGTTTTTGCAAATCCTTAAAAATTCGTCTCGGCTTTTCCTTACCTTCAAAATAAACCTGATACAATGGTTCGAGTTCTTCAAACTCTACAGGATTTTTTATTCCAACTGCATTAAACAATTCATCAAATTCATAGGTCATGCTCATAAAAGAAGGACCCATATCGAAACGGAAACAATCCATTTCAATAATATTCATTCTACCGCCGGGCGTTGAATGTTTTTCGAGAAGAATTACTTTATAACCCTTTGACGAGAGCCGTAAAGCGGTTGAAAGACCTCCTAATCCTGTTCCAATTATTATTGCGCTTTTATTCATTTTCCACTAGTTAAATTCTCAAATCATAACCCATAATTGTAATTTTTAGTTCCACGGACAATCTGTTAGATTAGAGATTTGTAAATCTGATTATGGTAACATAAAAAGGAGTATTGTGCCCGTAGAGCTGAATTGATCATTTAACAACTGCTAAAATTGAAGGTTGGATTTTCCTTCCATTGTATGGTTGCAAAAGTTTATTTTGCAGGGACAAAATTTCTTTTTGAAAAATCCATGGAGTAGAAATGATTATTAAGAAACACTTTCTGAAACCGGTTAAACTATTAACACTTCTTATCACGCTTTCTTTTATACTTGGTATGATTCCGGCATCACCGGAAGAAGGGATGTACCCGCTAAGTGAAATTGACAAGGTTGATCTGGTTAAAGCCGGACTTAAGATTGATCCTAAAGAAGTTTACAATCCCGATGGAATTAGTCTAATCGATGCACTTGTGAATGTTGGTGGCTGCACCGGATCATTTATTTCAGATAAAGGATTGATTATAACAAATCATCATTGCGCTTACGGTTCAATTGTAAGAGCAAGTACAGTTGAAAAAAATTATCTTGAAAACGGATTCCATGCACAAACAATGGAAGAAGAAATTCCAGCATTGGGGAATTCTTGCCGTATACTTGAATCTTATGAGGATGTTTCCGTTCAGGTGTTAGATGCGGTTAAAAACATTAGCGACCCATCACTTCGTGCGCAGACAATAGCAAAGAAATCAAGAGAGATTGCACAGGCGGCAAATAATGAAGAGCTGTCTATTGTTGCCGAAGTATCCGAAATGTTTGCCGGCAAATCCTATGTATTGTTCAAGTATCGAATAATTCGTGATGTACGCCTTGTATATGCACCGCCTCAATCAATCGGTAATTTTGGCGGCGAAACGGATAATTGGGTCTGGCCAAGACACACTGGAGATTTTTCTTTGCTGCGTGCATACGTAGCTCCCGATGGAAAAGCGGCAACTTATTCAAAAGAAAATGTTCCTTACAAACCGAAAAAGTTTTTGAAAATAAATCCCGATGGTGTTGAAGAGAATGATTTTGTTTTCATTCTCGGTTATCCGGGAAGAACTTTCCGTCACAGACCAGCGCAGTATGTTAAGTATCAACAGGATTATCTTCTGCCTTATATTTCCGATCTGTACGAATTCGCAATCAAAACATTAGAAGATATTAGCAAAGGTGATAAGGAATTGGAACTTGCAGCTGCTAACCGCATAAAGAGTCTTGCCAATACAATGAAGAATTATAAAGGGAAAATTAAAGGACTGAAAAAAATCAACCTGGTTGCTCAGAAAGAAGAAGAAGATAGAATGCTTAATAACTTCATTCAATCTAAGCCCGAGTTAAAAGCAAATTACGGAAATCTATTAAGCGAAATTAATGATGTATTTAAAAGTGTAAATGAATTTGCCCAGGCAGATCTTTTCTTCAGACAAATTTTTAACATGTCCCATACTCTTTCGCTCGCAAATTTTGTTTTCTCTAATGCAGAAGAAATGCAGAAACCTGAAAATGAAAGGACCCAACAATTCCAGGAAAGGAACGTTAAGCAAACAATAAGTAGGGCAATCAGTAATATAAACAACCTTAACACAAGATTTGAGAAGACTGTTTTACACAAAATGTTTTCCGATGCAGTTAAATTTAGTGAGGGATCTAAAATAGCAGCACTTGATGAGTTGCTTAAATCAGCGAGCGGTGATTTCAATAAAACAATTTCTGAGTTTATTGACAATGAAATAGTTGGCGCAAAAATAAAAGGGAGCGAATATTTCAATTCCTTATTAACAAAAAAACTGGAAGAACTTGCCTCCCTTAAAGACCCGTTATTAGAGTTTGTTTACCAATTAAGAATGCAGAATCAATTACTACTAAAATTGAATGAACGTAATGAAGGCAAATTAAATAAACTCTACGGCGATCTTGTGGATGTTAAGATGATCTGGAAGCAGACAAACTTTATTCCCGATGCAAACAGCACGCTTCGTTTAACCTACGGTTACATTAAGGGTTATTCACCTGCTGATGCAACTTATATGGAGCCGTTTACTTCAATTGATGGTGTGATTGAAAAAAATTCTATTGGTGGAGAAGAGTTTGCAATACCGGATAGGCTCCGCACACTCTACGATAATAAGGACTTCGGCCGATATGTAAGCAAAACGAGAAATAAACTTCCTATTGCAATGCTTTACAACATGGACACAACCGGCGGTAATAGCGGCTCACCAATTCTTGATGCATACGGCAGATTAATCGGTGTAAACTTCGACCGCGCATTTGAAGCAACTATAAATGACTTTGCATGGAATGAATCTTACAGCCGTTCTATCGGTGTTGATATCCGTTATGTTCTATGGGTTCTGGATAAATTCTCAGGTGCTAAAAATATTTTGAACGAGGTGGGTTTATAATACAATTTTGGGAGGTTGTCTTAAAAGTATCTCATTGTCAGTCTTAGATTGTCAAAGACTGAATATTTCGATTATAATCACACTTCGACTTAGCTCGGTGTGCTTCTAAAATTGCTTTTAAGACAACCTCATTTTTTTTATGACAGGAATTTAATTTCTTTGTTGAGAACACTAAGTTTAAGTGGAAGGTTACCGGCAAGCTCTCCGTCAGTTTCAATCAATAGATTATCTTCAATCGGTTCTATAGTGCATGATTCAACTTCCTGGTAAATTATCCCGGGATGATTTATAACTTCTTTATTCCTTATACGTGATAAGTTTCTAAGATAATCGAACAGACTAATTTCGCCGGCAATTACAACAGCCATTTTACCGTCGTCAACTTTTGCATGAGGTGCAATTCCCAATCCGCTTCCAAAATAATTTGCATTTGCAAGACATAGAATTAACACGGCTCCCTCCCATGTAAAGTGAGGCGAGGTAAATCTAATTTTTTTCTTTTTGTATGTAAAAAATGCTTCGACTGACGATTTAAGATATCTAAAAGTTGGACTGAATAATTTACTGCTCTTATTAACCTTAACAACTACTTCACCACCCAAACCTACATCGGCAATATTATTAAAGTAACGTATCGAATCATTTCCATTCTTATCCTTACATTCAATCTTACCGATATCAATCGCGATTGATTTTTCATTTTCAATCAAACTTCTAAGTGTTGAAACTTTGCTATCGAGATTCATCGATTTTGCAAAGTCATTTCCGGAACCGGTTGGAAGTAATCCCACTTTAACATTCTCTCTTTGGGTTTTATCTGCCAACATTACACCATTAATTACTTCGTTTAGTGTTCCATCCCCGCCGATTCCGATAATATAATCTGTTCCTTCTTCAATACATTTACGCGAAAGGTCAATTGAATCGGTACTCTTTTGTGAAATATGAAATGATATATCGAAGTCTTTACCGAGAAGAAGTTCTATCTCTTTGGTTCTACTGTTTATATTCTTTAGTAATCCGTTTATTACAAAAGAAATTTTTTTCATTGATAACAGATCATCCTAAATTGCTGAGTGTAAGATATTTACTTTCCCGGCATATCTAAAGAAGTATTTAAGACCGCATCCAATATTAATGTAATCAATCATAATGTTATAAATTAAAAATCAACAAAGAATGCCAGGAGTCCTACAAGAATAAGTATAACACCGCTAATCAATTTTTCATGATGTTCCAGGAAATGCCATTTGAGTTTCTGAACTCCTCTGGATGCTAAATAAACCAGCGATACAATTCCAATTACGGTTACAAAAAAATAAACGGTTGAGACAATTCCTATACCCATCCAGCCTAACCGGCTTGCTGTAAAATAATATACTTCTATTTCCAGACATGGCGAAAAGAACATTGCAATACTTAATGAAAGTATAATTGACCGCTTGGATTTTTTGTTCTTTACTATTCCATCAATATCAACATGGTGGTGGTGGTGAGCAGTCTTAATTTTACTGTGGCGGTATTCAAGATAAAAGTAGATAAGTCCCAGAATAATTAAAATTACCGGCGCAATATAGTGGGTTATGTAGTGATAAGTCTCCGAAAGTTTATAACCAACCAGCCCAACGATAATTCCTATAACAACAGTGCTGAATGTGTGCGAGACCGCAGTTATAATTGCAACTGTAGTCGTTTCGGAAGAACTCCACTTCTCTGCTTTACCGATTGCAACCAAAGGGAGCCAGTGGCTGGGAATGAGAGCATGAACTATACTTAATAAAAAACTGCCAATGAATACTTGAATATAAGGGTTCACACAATTCCATAAAGTTTAATTCTTGGTTTACAATTTACAATATTATCAATCATCTTGTAAATAATTTTTATCTTTGTATGAGGACAAAATGAATAGATTAAAAGAAGACCTTTACCGGATCATCAATTCCGCTATCAATTCTGTAAAACCTATTGAGTTAATTAACAGAAAAGTGATGCTTGAAGGAAATCATTTGATTGTTAATAGCCTAAAATTCAACCTGGACGAATATGAACGGATTTTTGTTTTAGGAACCGGTAAGGCATCTGCTTATATGGCTTATGAAATGGAAAAATTGTTAGGAAGTAAAATTTTTACCGGAATAGTTTCGACTAAATATGATCATTCAGCGCCGTGTAAGATAATTAAAATTATTGAATGCGGTCATCCTGTAATTGACGAAAACAGTTTAAGAGCAGGAACTGAAATTCTCGATCTTGCAAAAGAAGCTACCGAGAAAGATTTGGTATTATGTCTCCTTTCCGGCGGAGGGTCCGCTCTACTGGAAAAATTACCAGAGGAAATTCAATTGAAGGAACTTCAGAAGGTTTTTAGACTTCTACTTAACAGCGGTGCTAACATAGAAGAGATGAATATAGTCCGGCGACACCTATCGAATATAAAAGGCGGAAAAATGGCTGCGGCTATTTATCCGGCTACATGCGTAAGTTTAATTTTATCCGATGTTATTAACGATCCACTGGAAGCAATTGCAGGAGGAGTTACTTCGCCCGATCCATCCACTTTTAATGATGCATTAAGTATTCTGGTAAAATATAAAATAAAGGAGCACATACCTAATAACGTTTTAGATTACATTATACGGGGCATTGATGGTAAAATTCCCGAAACCATTAAACCCCGGAATAAAGTTTTTGAAAGAACCACAAATATCATACTTGGTAATAACAAAGAAGCTCTTCTGAATGCTAAAGTAATAGCTGCATCTCTTGGCTACAATGTTTTATTGTATTCCGATAACTTACAGGGGGAAGCAAGAGAGATTGGAAAATTTTCTGCAGAAATTGCCAGACAGATTTTTAACGAAGGTAAGCCGCTAACCCGACCCGCATGCTTTCTATTTGGCGGAGAAACAACTGTCTCAATTACAGGTAATGGAAAAGGGGGAAGAAATCAGGAATTGGTTCTTTCTGCATTAAACGAAATGAGTGATGTAAAATTCGATTACTTAATTGCGAGCGTTGGTACCGACGGTACCGATGGACCAACTGATGCTGCCGGCGCCATTGCAAGCAAAGATATTATGAATAAGTCAATCGAACTGAATCTGGATATTTTAAATTACCTTAATAACAATGATTCATACAATTACTTTAATAAAGTTGATGGACTTATTAAAACCGGACCCACCGGCACAAACGTTATGGACATAACTATAATACTTATTAATTAAATGCGGAATAAATAGTACTACTTATCCCGCATTTGTAGTCACCAATTATAATTTGTTGTTCAAATACATTTCATAAGCACCGAGATCTAAAAATCCATTCCCGGATAGATTGAACAAAATTGTTTTCGACTTACCTTCAACTTTACATTTGTTTGCCTGTTCAATTGCTTCTTTAATTGCATGAGAGCTTTCCGGCGCGGGAACAATTCCTTCTGTCTGCGCAAATATTTTTGCTGCATCAAATACATCATTCTGGTTGTATGCAGAAGCATCTATAAATCCGAGATTATAAAGATGCGAAATTGTTGGAGCTGCTCCATGGTATCTCAATCCACCCGCATGAATACTGGGTGGAATAAATTCGTGACCGAGCGTGTACATTTTCAAGAGGGGCGTCATACATGCCTCATCACCAAAATCATAATCAAATTTACCTTTTGTAAGAGTAGGGCATGATTCTGGTTCTACAGCAATTACTTTGAGATCTTTTCTTGTTCCATTCAATTTATCTCTTAGGAATGGAAATGCTATTCCCCCGAAATTACTTCCACCGCCCACACAACCGATTACAACATCGGGGAATTCATCGATCATTTCAAATTGAACGCGCGCTTCTTCTCCAATTATAGTTTGATGCAATAACACATGATTTAGAACACTGCCTAAACTATAATTTGTATCATCTCTCTGCACGGCTTTTTCAATTGCTTCGCTTATTGCAATTCCAAGTGACCCGGGAGAGTCGGGATCGGTTTCTAATACTTTCCTTCCGGCATTTGTAAGTGTTGATGGGCTTGCATGAACTTCTGCTCCAAATAGATTCATTAATGTTTTCCTATAAGGTTTTTGATGATAACTTACCTTTACCATAAACACTTCACACTCTAAACCAAAATGCTTGCATGCCATAGCTAATGAACTTCCCCACTGTCCTGCACCTGTTTCCGTTACAAGTTTTTTTATTCCAGCTTTCTTATTGTAGTATGCCTGAGCATAAGAAGTATTGGTTTTATGACTTCCGGTTGGATTAGCACCTTCGTACTTAAAAAATATTTTTGCAGGTGTATCAAGATACTTTTCGAGATTAGATGCTCTTATCAATGGTGTCGGACGGCTTATTCTGTATAAGTCCAGAACCTCATCGGGTATTTCAATAAATTTTTCGGATGAAACTTCCTGTAAGATAAGATCCATGGGGAAAATTGCCGATAAATCCTGTGGCCCAACCGGTTCTTTTGTACCTGGATGAAGAGGTGGTGCCATTGGTTCCGGCATATCTGCAAGAATATTGTAATAATTTGTTGGAATTTTGTTCTGTTCTAGAAAAACAATTTTACTGCTGGACATTGTGAACCTCCTTTGGTTTTAAAAAATAAAGCCGTTTAATGGAAGTTCACGGCCGAATATAACAAAGCCGTGAACGGTTCTACCATCCACGGCTTTTGTTAAGTTTATTATTTAAATAGCATCAGGATGGCAGAGAAAAATTTCTCCACCACCAATTAAGATTCGATATTAAATTAGAATTCAACATAATTAGTGAGCGCGGGTGGGATCGAACCACCGACCCTATGCTTAAAAGGCATATGCTCTACCCCTGAGCTACGCGCCCTCCATCAAAATTTGAGGCACAAATATAAACCATCCCTTCTAAAAATACAAACCTTCTATTCATCAATTTTATTCAATTTGCCTATTTTTGCTTCTCAAAAATCATTTTGATACTAATCAAGGATTTATGATTAAAATTCTTTATTTTTAGAAAAAATTAATCGATACACTTAAATGAAAGACACCAAAATATTAATTGCCGATGATGATGAGACTCTCTGTTATCTCCTAAAAGAAGAATTAGTAAATGAAGGACATAATGTTGATACTGTTTATGACGGTAAAGATGCTATAGAAAATTTCAAGAAGAGACCCTACGACGTGCTTTTATTAGATCTTGAAATGAGAGAAGTTCACGGCGAAAAAGTTCTGCTATATGTAAAAGAAAATCATCCTTCTACGCAGGTAATTGTATTAACTGCCAAAACAGATGTAAGAACAGCCATTGACTGTATTAAACAGGGCGCATATGACTTTATTACCAAGCCTTATGAGTTCGGTCAGCTCTGTTTAACAATTGATAGAGCATTAGAGCACAGAGATTTAATAATCAAAAATAAAATCCTCTCTTCAAAAATTAACCAGGTAATTCCAAACTCTATTATTGGTGAAAGCGATAGCATTAAAAATGTAGTTAAACTTGCCGAAAGAGCAGCGAAATCGGAATCCAATATTCTGCTTGAAGGAGAGACCGGAACAGGTAAGGAAATTTTTGCCGAATACATTCATAAAAACTCCGCCAGAAAAGATAAACCGTTTGTTGCAATTAATTGTGCTTCGTTACCGGATCAATTGATGGAAAGCGAACTTTTTGGATATGAAAAGGGTGCATTTACTGATGCCAAGACCTCAAAACAAGGGCTTGTTGAAATTGCAAATGGAGGAACTTTATTCCTCGATGAGATTGGTGAAATGAGTTTATCTCTTCAACCAAAACTTTTACGTTTTCTTGAAAACGGAGAATTTAGAAGAGTTGGAGGAATTACAAATTTATCGTCCAATGTAAGAGTAATTGGAGCTACAAATAAAAACCTTATGCAGGAAGCCGAGAACAAGAATTTCAGAAGGGACCTGTTGTTCCGGCTAAATGTAATTACACTTACTATTCCCCCGCTACGTGAAAGACAGAGCGATGTATTACTTTTAGCCGAATATTTCCTTCAAAAGAAATCTCCAGTAAGATCGGTTAAAAGATTATCCGAAGAAGCTAAGAAAGAATTAATGCGTTACAACTTTCCGGGCAACGTTAGAGAGCTAGATCATATTATAGAGCGGGCAATTATTTTTTCCGATGGAGATCTTATTCAACCAAAAGATTTAAATATTCCAAAAGACGATTTTGATTTTTCAAATTTTGTTAGGGAGGACGGCTCGCTCGTTTCGCTTGATGATTTGGAGAGGTCTCATATTAAACGGGCATTGGATCAATATAACTGGAACCGTGAAAATACTTCGAGAGTTTTGGGGATCAGTCAGAAAACTCTTTATTCAAAAATCATAAAATATAATCTGAAGTAGAATGCAGCAGAAAGAAGATATTGCTCCAGTAAGTCATATTGCCCACGATCTGAATAATATTCTAACCAGAATTCTAAACAGTGTAGAACTCCTCAAGAAAAAAGTATCTAATCCCGAAGATGTTATTCCGTTAATAAGCAGTATCGAAAACGGAACTTACATGGCTGCAGAAATAATTGAGGATCTGCTTTCGGAAAATAAATCCTCCAAGAAGAAAAGAATAAACCTGAATACACTTTTAACCGATTTAATAAACACAATATCAATACATCTTAAAGGTAAAATTACCTTTAACCTGAAACTGGAATCAAAACTTTCATTTGTTGAAGGAAGGTATTCGGATTATTACAGAATCTTTATGAATTTAATTATAAACGCTTCGGAAGCAATCAAGGAGAAAGGAATTATCAGCATCTGGGCTTCCAATCCAAAACCTGTAAGTGGAGATCCTAAACTATTCGAAGGCGGATCGTTTGTTCAAATAAAAATTGCGGATAATGGAGAAGGAATAGACCCCTCTGTTATGCCATTTATTTTTGATAATAATTTCTCTACAAAATCTAAAAAGAAAAACAGTGGTATCGGACTTTCAATTGTAAAGAAAATTGTTGACGATTACGGCGGTGTAATAAAAGTTGCGAGCGAAAAAAACAAAGGGACGGAATTTACCTTAAAATTTCCGGCAGTTCCTAGCTTAAAAGAGGAAGTTGAACTAAAGACAAAATCGATATTAATTGCCGAAGACGAAGATATCCTAAGAGAACTACTCGCAGAATTATTAGTATCATACGAATTCAAGGTTATAACAGCCGCAAACGGCGATGAAGTAATTAAGGAACTGAATAACGGAAACACTCCGGACCTTTTAATTATTGATCAGAAGATGCCGGACATGGATGGTCTTACCTGTATCAAAAAAATTAGAGAGATGAAACTAAACACACCGATAATTTTAGCAACCGGTTCACAGAGCGACTATTCAAATGAGGAGAAAATAAACGAACTTGTAAACCGGGTGATAACCAAACCATACAACTTTGAAGAGATGTTAAACGTAATAAGGGAATTGATCAATTAGATTTTTGCTCTTCAGAATTCAAGTCGATTATATTAAGGTTATTAACGTATGGTGTAATTACCGGTTTTTTAATCGAGCCCATTTTTTCAAGAACTTTAATAATATCTCTTGCAGCATTTTCAATAAATTCCACACGTTTTAATACAATATCGTTGGAAGGATCCTCTTTTGTAAGTTCTCTTCGAATGGCTGTTGTTGAAAGATTTATTAATGTTAACGGTTGTTTAATCTCGTGGTTAGCAGTAACAACTGTAGCTGCAAAAGTTTTTATCTTTTCTATCTCGATAAGAAATTTGTTTGTTTCGCTGAATCTGAGTGCAGAATTTATTCTTGCGACAAGTTCTGTTTTGTTAAACGGTTTTTTGATATAATCGAACGCACCGGCTTGAAGACCCGCGCGTAAATTATCAGCTTCTGTAAGTGCGGTTAAAAGAATTATCGGGATCAGTTTTGTATCGTCATTGGCAGATAAAGTTTTGCATACATCATACCCGGAAACACCGGGCATCATAATATCCAGAAGAATTAAATCCGGTTTCTCAGAAATTGCCTTCTGAATTCCCATTTCACCGTCATATGCTTTTAATACTTCGAAACCTTCCTTCTCTAAACGGTCCTGTAAGAGAAATACATTATCGGGATAATCATCAATAACAAGAATTTTTTTCATTATATATTTACCTTACTCTTTATATAAAGATTAATTTTAGAATCAAGAAGGGTTGAATTAACGGGTTTAGTTACAAGATCATTAAAACCATTTTTAGTAACTACATTTTTATTATCCAGCATAGCGTAAGCAGTAAGAGCAATAACCGGAATAGAAGAAAACCGACTATCGCTTCTGATTCTTTTAATAGTTTCAAATCCATCCATCTGCGGCATCATAATATCGAGTAATATTAAATCCGGCTTTATATGATTCAGCATTACCAAACACTCCATTCCATTATGCGCAAATATCGTATCGTAGTTCATCTCCTTAACTATTTCACCGATCGTAAAAAGCGTATCCGGGTCGTCATCAACAATCAATACTGTATGCTTTGAGTCTGCATTAATTCCTTTATCCTCAGCAGAATAATTATCGTAAACATTTTCTTCAATTAATTTTTGTTTTTGATTTACAATACTTTGTTCTATCTTCAACCGGTCTTTCAAATCTTTTAATACATCCAGCGGATGGTACTTATTTTTTAGTGTTAGCTCTTTTAATTCCTCATTCAATTTTAGAAAATCAATCCAGGAGGAATCTTTATGGGAATAAAAAACAGAATAAACATTCCTGGTCAGTTTATATCGGCTAATATTCAATAAATATCTCAAAGCTTCTGTTTGAAAAGAATCAAAGTCAATAAGTGCAATCTGAATGGAATCTCTATTAAGATTATTAAAAGCTTCATCCGGATCCTGATAATAATTTACATTTTCAGTAAAGTTATCTGAGCCAAATGTTACTGTAAACTCTTCCTTATTTGGACTAACAAAAAAGATTCTGGATACTTTGGATTCCGCAAAAGATTCTATTCTTCCAATTAAATTTCTTATTCCATTTTGTGTAAGCGGTTTTACCAGAATGTCGTGTACAGGAAGCATCCAGCCGACCTTTTCTTTTTCAAGTATTGAAATAATTATAACATTACATTCCTGTGTTGATAAGTTCGCTTTAAGATTTAAAACAGTTTGCCAAATATCCGGTTGATTTTCATTATAGCAAAATATTATAGAATCTTCAGAAGAAAGATTAAATGACGGGTTTTGAACATCATCCGGACCAAATGGAAGTATGTTATAATTATAAGAGCCAAAGTAATCCGCAATCAATTTTTTAGTTTCAGTCTTGATACAATAAATCATTACTGTTTTAGATTGGGAATTATTACTTGTTTCTTCGTCCAGAACAAGGAATTTTTTATCCGGGATATCAATTACATCCAGGATTGCTTCACGTATTGTGA
>JAGXSM010000261.1 GCA_018333725.1 Melioribacter sp.
GTTATCGATTTTACTGTAAAAGGTCGCGGATCAACAATTTCTTTTGCACCTAACTTTTGAGAAATTACCGTACCGGCACCGTATTTCATTTCTCCGTGAGTAAGAGTTGGACCATCTTCAACTACAAGAACGCGTTGACCGGAAATTAATTCAGGTTTATCAACTGTAATTGGAGATGCCGCATCAATTACTATAGCAGAAGGATTAACAGCATGAATATTTTTCTTTACTTCTTCAATTCCTTCCGGACTTGCAGAATCGATTTTATTTATGATAGCAACATCAGCTAACCTAAGAGAAGTATTACCGGGATAGTATCTCATTTCGTGTCCCGGTCTATGAGGATCTACAACAGTAAATGTTAAGTCGGATTGATAGAAAGACATATCATTATTACCGCCATCCCAGAGAATAATATCGGCTTCTTTTTCAGCCTCTCTTAAAATTGCTTCGTAATCAACACCGGCATAAATAACACCGCCACGTGCTAAGTGCGGTTCATATTCTTCTCTTTCTTCAATTGTACATTCATATTTATCGAGGTCTTCGAATGATGCAAAGCGTTGAACTTTTTGTTTTACTAAATCGCCATAAGGCATTGGATGTCTTACAGCAACAACTTTTTTACCTGCACTTTGAAGTAAGTTTACTATCTTTCTGGAAGTTTGAGATTTGCCGCTGCCGGTTCTAACAGCAAGAACAGATATAACGGGTTTGGTACTTTTTATCATTGTTTCGGCGGCACCCATTAATCTAAACGAGGCACCCGCTGCATTTACAATTGATGCTTTAGTCATTACATATTCAAATGGAACATCAGAATAGGAGAAAACCACTTCATCAACTTTTAGCTTATGAATTAAATCCACCAGTTCTGATTCTTCATAAATTTTAATTCCATTCGGATAAAGTTTTCCGGCAAGTTCAGGAGGATAAATTCTACCATCAATATTAGGAATTTGTGTGGCAGTAAAAGCAACTACATTATAACTTTCGTTATTTCTAAAAAATACATTAAAGTTATGGAAATCACGCCCGGCAGCACCCATAATAAGGACGTTTCTACGAATCATAAATCACCTCTTTTTTGTTATTCAACAGTTACTGATTTAGCTAAATTTCTTGGCTGATCAACATTCAAACCTTTCTTTACTGCAATATGATATGCAAGTAATTGCAAAGGAATAACGCTTAATATCGGCTGAAGCATATTGATAGTCTTGGGTATTTTAATAACATGATCAACAAGTTTTTCTATTTGATTATCATCTTCATTTACAATTGCGAGAATTCTTCCCTTTCTTGCTTTAACTTCTTCTATATTACTAACAACTTTTTCATAAACTGAATCTTTAGTAGCAATAAACACAACGGGCATATTGTCATCGATTAATGCAATCGGTCCATGTTTCATTTCTGCAGCAGGATAACCTTCTGCATGTATATATGAAATTTCTTTCAGTTTTAATGCACCTTCTAAAGCTACAGGAAAGTGATAACCTCTTCCTAAGTACAAAAAGTTTCTACAATCAACATATTTATCGGCTATTTTTTCTATCAGTTCATTTTGTTTTAGTATTACTTCAACCTTCTTTGTTAAATTCTGCATCTCTTCAATTATTTCGTGTCCTTCAGGTTGATTAAGATTCTTTCTACGTGCTATTAGAAGTGTGATTAACGAGAGAACGAGTAATTGAGAAGTAAATGCTTTTGTTGAAGCAACACCAATTTCTGGTCCGGCGTGAATATAAACACCGGCTTCACTTTCTCTGGCAATCGAACTGCCAACGACGTTACAAATGCCAAGACATAGTGCACCTTTCTTCTTAGCTTCCTTTAATGCTGCAAGTGTATCGGCAGTTTCACCGCTTTGGGAAATAAAAATTACTGTATCCCTTGAGGTTATTATAGGGTGACGGTAACGGAATTCCGATGCATATTCTACTTCAACGGGAATACCCGTGTATTGCTCCATCATATACTCACCGACTAATGCAGCATGCCATGATGTTCCGCAAGCAGAGATAATGATACGATCGGAATTTGCAATTCTATCTTCATAACCCTGTAATCCGCCTAATTTTGAAATTCCTTCTTTAGAAACAAGTCTTCCTCTCATGGAATTGTAAAGAGATTCCGGTTGTTCCATAATTTCTTTAAGCATGTAATGTGCATAACCACCTTTGGTAAGCTCATCTATACTTACATCTACTTCATGAATTTCTTTTTTAATATTTACATCAAGAATTGTTTTTGCCTGGAAATGATCATTAAATACTTCTGCTATTTCGCCATCCTCTAGGTAAACAACCTGACTCGTATGGGCAATTAAGGCATTAACATCGGATGCAATAAAGTTTTCGTTTTTACCAATTCCAATAACAAGCGGAGAACCTTTTTTTGCAACAACAATTTTATTTGGTTCATTTTTATAGATAACAGCTATTCCATAAGTGCCTTCAACTTCATTCAAAGCATACCTTACAGCCTGGAATAGATCGTTTTTTATTTTAAGATAGTGGTCAATTAGGTGAGCTAATACTTCTGTATCTGTTTCGCTAACAAATTTATAACCCTCTTCTAATAATCCGTTTTTTAATGAAACGTAGTTTTCAATTATTCCATTATGAATAAGGAACAGAGTTTTTTCTTCGTTCATATGCGGGTGGGCATTTACCATGCTTGGTTCGCCGTGTGTTGCCCATCTTGTATGCCCAATTCCTAAATTGGATTTTAAATTTTCTTTATGAACAAGTTTCTCTAATTCAACAACTTTACCTTTTGTTTTTAATACTTTACATTCTGTTGTATTAATAATTCCTACACCGGCGGAATCATATCCACGATATTCGAGCCGTTTTAATCCTTCGATAAGGATTGGAACGCAGTTTTTTTCTCCTATATAACCTACTATGCCGCACATAGTAACTCCTATATGTTTATATAAAAAATAAAGAAGAAGAGTGAGAATAAAAAATTAGTGATCCGGACAGGGACGTAAAAGAAGTAGATTTGGTTCGATATCGAAATCCAATATTTTGGTTTGAATTATAAATTCCATTTGGAGTATCTGAAAAATTACTGCGCAAATTTCTATAAATTTACTTGGATTTGCAAGTATGATTTGCCTTTCTTTGTTTAATAAAGTATGAAATCATATATTTGCGACGTAAAAATTTCATTTGCACCCGTAGCTCAATTGGATAGAGCATCTAACTACGGATTACATTGTTTCCTTTCAATTCATTTCAAAAACAAATCTTTTTTTAAAATTAAGACACTATTAAGACACTTTTTGTACAACTTTGTAATGAATGCGAATTTTTACGGCGGAGTTTTTGCTCGAATAAAAAATTATGACAACCTTTTTTGGCGTAATTTTTATCAGGATGGTTTGCAAAAACTATGACGGAAAAATCGAATTGACTAAATGAAATCCGCCAGCTTTAGAACCGACGGATTATTTGTGGACTTAATTAATTATGCAGCTTTGTCTTTTCCGTAACTCTCAATGAATTCAGCTTTATCTTCCCTGGTGTTATATTCGGTGAAAAACTCCTCAAGTTTCTGCCTTAGATAATTCAGTTTTGGTCCGTCAAGTTTTTCAATTTCCGTTTTGCTGGTGGTTCCGAAAATCTTCTGAATGATCATGGTCTTTAACTTCTTTTCTTCTGCGGAACGAGGAGAGCCAAGATTATTCAATTCAAATACTGCCTCGATTTTTTCAGTCTCAATTTTTTCTGCAGCTGACGTTCATAATATTCTTTATCAGTCGGGATAAAATTTCCGGTTGTTTCTTCCGCAACTTCTCCAATAGGCAAACCCTGGATGAAGTTTATAATCGGTTTGAAATGTTTGAAGGTCGGGAATGTAAATATCTTTCCATTAATAGAATCAGATCTGTCTTTTAAGATATATGCATAAATTTCTTTTACTGGTTTGCCGTCCTTATAAATATCATCCGAGGACATCCAAACGTTAAGATCGGTTTCGTAGGGAGTTTCTCCGGCTATTTTCATCTTAAATCCGGATTTAACAAAACTTCCTTTTTCCGTTACATTTCCGTTTTCATCCTTTGTATCTTCTTCTTTTTCATATTCAAAACCACCTCTTCCAGTAAATACGATATTACCTTCAGTCTGGACAAATTTTTCTGAAAATTCTTCACTCCAGAGCGGAAGAATCTTACCCCAATCCTGAAGAGTCATGAATTTTTTACGGTTAGCTTCGCGGTAATCCCGGATGTACCGGTAATATATTTTTGTTAGAAAATCGATAAATAGAAATGAAATCTCACCTGACTGCAAAAACTTGAAAGCTTCCTGAACATCTTTGAGAGAGGTGGTTTCTTTTGCGATTGCTTCGATTTTATTTTTATTGAAAGAAGGGATTAAAAAGCGTGAACCTTTTTCATTATCAAGGATGAGAACCGGTTTATCGAGGTTCATCTGTTTATATGCACCGACAATAAATTCAAAAGCGGTTCGGGTTTTGCCCGAACCTTGAAAGCCGCCGAAGCTGGCTTTAATAAAATGATTTTTACTTGTTAGCGATTTTGCAAATTCATTTAGTTTCATGTTTTTATTCCTTATTAAAGGTTATTAATGCTGATAAACTATGTAGTCATCAACATTTTCTGCTTTCAGATTTTCTGAAATTGATTCAGTTTGGGATATATCAAAAACAGTTGCTGAATAAAAGCGCTCGGCTTCCTCGAGGTTTCCGGTATCATCTTTAGGACCAACCGGAAACAGAATAACTGCGCCGTGTTCACTTTTCCGGACAGATCTTCCTGCTTTCAACCATTGTTTAAATCCGCCGACTACGGTTGGCGTAAATGAGAATTGAGAAACGATCATTAATACATTATGTATCGAAAGAAATCTTCCTTCGATTGTAGGGATAGATATTGCTGAAAGTGCTTCCCTTTGTTCCTGTGAAAGGGAGAGTATTTTTTCTCTGATGGCTTTAATCTTTGCCATCTTATCGTGTTTATAGATTTGTTTTTCTTGTTGTGTCATTGTTTCTTCCTTTTTAACAATTTACCGTTTGAATATTCAACTAATAATTTCTCGAATGGTCGTAGGAAAGGCGGTTCGAACTCAATATCATATTTGCCGGATGATTCGACAACTGCAACATAACCTGTATAATTAGCAAGCATTCGAGCCCGCCGGAGTGCTTTTGTTTTGGATGTTTCCTGTTCTGATTTCATAAAAATTACCTTATTTACTTTAATAAATAACCGAGCAGATAAGCGCAGGATTTGGAGAAGGTTTTGAAACTGTATAAGAACTTTGAAGGAATTTTGTGAGGTATAAGAAGAAAGAGAGCTAAATATTTTTTCCCCATATAAAGCAGAACTTTTTCCTGGTATTGCGATGCATTAAACGAATAACGAACCCACTGAATAAACAGGTTGCCAAAATGATCTTTCTTGAACATGAAGATAATTTCGCCGTTAAAACCATTTAGAACATCAGAAGCGGGGCGACCGCCGATAAAAGAGCAATGATTTTTAAGAGCGAATGAGGCGACTGAATTAAAATTTAGATTTTCCATGATCTTCTCGCTTATATTTTATGAAAATATGTTTCTACTAAGTGCAAATTGAAATAAGTGAATAGATGAATACGGAGAATTGAAAGATTAAGACCGCTTGGAATTTTATTACTTAATAAGACTTGCCAAACATGATTGGCAGCATAAAAAAGATTATTTGCGACTAACTGATGATGAAGTTTTAACAGAATTACTTTTTGAACTACTGACATATAACACCTACTTAGATTTTAGACAACTGATAATTTTACTGATGAAGGCATAAGCCGGAAGAACAGAATTGAACCTGAATGATTTGAAATAACCGTTTGGATGAAACAGATTGACGTAATAAGTGCCCTGAACAAACTTTAAGCGTATTAAATAACCTTTTAATGATTTTGAGAAAAGAAGGATTGAGCTGCGCACTTCTACTCCAAAAAAAAATAAAATAACGCCAGCTAAATATTACCGGCGACCCGGCGAAGCCGGGGAGCAAAAAAGCAAGTTATGAGGTGAAGGATTGGCGTATGTTTTTGATACAAAAACTATGACAAGACTGAACTGAATAATTTGCACTTCGACAAGCTCAGTGCAGGCTCAATATAATCAGTGCAGGCTCACTATAATCAGTGCAGACAAAAAATGAACGAGCAAGTAAAAAAGCAGTTCATTTTTTATTTGCGAGCGAAACTAGACCTAAAAAGTTTTTGCGGAATGGAGTGTCAAACGGAATGGAGCAAAATCTTTTTACACGGCAAAGCCGGGAAAAATGAGCAAAATATTTTTTGCCCCGAAAATTTATTAGTTAAATTGAAATCGGGGCAAATATTATTTTGCGAAACAAAACCTTTCTTTTTTATTTATTAAGATGTTCAAAGGGATGTTGCCGCAAAAGCAAACATAATGCCAATTATTTGCGATATATACTTATTAGACTTTATACAATCAAAAAGATTTGAATAAGAAGCTAAGTTTCAATAATAAACGTTTAACAATCACTTCATTTAATTAGGAAGATTAAAAAAAAATAGGGGACTACTTGAGTAAAAATTTATATAGATATTAGGATAGAATTCTCTTGATAGGAATAAAACAATTATTTATATTTAGTCTAAATAAATATTATTATTGACAATTAGGAGTAAAAAATGAATAAATACTGGATATTCTTCTTTATCTTTATCATAATTAACTTTCAAATTTTCTCTCAAAATGATGAATTCTTTGAATCAAAAGTTACTTTTTCGGGTTATGGGGAATTACATTTTAATCAGGAACAGAATCCGAAAGGTTTTACATCAAAGAGCTGGGACTTCCACAGATTCGTAATGTTCGTCGGTTATAATTGGACTGAGAAATGGTCATTCAAATCCGAAATTGAACTTGAGCATAACTTTGTTCAAAACGGACAGGGTGAATTAGAACTTGAACAAGCTTATGTCAATTATCATCATGCAGATTGGTTCGGTTTTCAGGCAGGTGTTATTCTCCCTTCGATCGGACTTATTAATGAATATCATGAACCTCCCCTATTCTTTGGAGTTGAAAGACCCGACTACCATAATAAGATAATTCCTACAACATGGTTTGGAAACGGGATTGCTTTTTATGGAAATTATATGGATTTCGATTATAAAGTAACGATAATGGAAGGATTGAATAATGAAAAATTTACAGAGAGTAATGGGATTAGAGGAGGAAGAAGAAAAGGATTCAAGGCAGATGCAAAAAATCCCCTCTACAATATTCGACTAGATTATCTTGGTTTCCCGGGATTAAAATTCGGCGGTTCAATTACATATAACAAAGCCTCCGGAGATACATCTTCAAATAAGATCGATATTTTTGAAATCCACACCCAGTATAATTACAAAAATTTCTATGCCGTATTTGAATATGGAAATATTAATTACGAGAAAGGAAATTTCAGGCAATCAAAGGGTTATTACTTTGACATTGCCTATAATATCTCAGATCTACTTAAGATTAATACAGCAGTAATCCCCTTCTTAAGATACTCCGATTACAACACAGCCGCTTCCACTATAACCGGCGGTGATACTGAAAAGAAGAACCGTTATAAGTACTGGATGATAGGTCTATCGATTAAACCAATTCCTGAAGTTGTTTTTAAGGCCGACTTCGGTACAAGAACAAGAGAACTCGGGAGCGAAGAGACCAAGTTGTTCAACCTTGGCGTGGGTTATATGTTTTAAGAGTGAGGCGATAGATGTATAAAATAATTATCTCAATTTTAATTCTTATCAACATTTTATTATCCCCTACATCCGACATTAGGACAGAAGTTGAGGGTATGATAAGAAGCTATTTCGGAAATAAAATAAGGTTAGAATTTATAAATTATGAAATACCGAAAGAGATACAACAAGATGTTGAGAAGAAGGCGGGTCAAAAGTTTTTCAGAGAGTCACTTTACATATGGAAAGTCTATAATGGTGATGAGTATATAGCCACCGCAGTAATTGATAATGTTTACGGTAAATCGCAGCCGATTACTTTCATTGTTTTGTTAAATAGAAATTGTGAAGTGTTGTTGAGTGAAATAATAAAATACCGTGAACCTTACGGGGGACAGATATCGAATAAAAATTGGTTACAGCAGTTTAATGGAAAAGATTTTTCTTCTTCATATAAGATTGGCGAAGATATAAGCACGATAAGTGGAGCAACGATTTCCGTTAATTCAATAACGAAGGGAATTAGTAAAATAACAATGCTAATAAATTTAATAGGTAGAGATTTATGAATCTGAAATTATCGGAACTGGGCAGAGAACTTAGAACATTCCTAGTAGTTTATTTAATTATTGTTGCTATCGGAGTTTCAATTGGTATAGTCTACTTAAGCCAGACCACTTCAATGACACCTAAGGGAACCGTTGAAAGATTTAATGGAAGCGAACCGAAAGAAGTTGAACTTGATATACCTGAGTCATATCCAAAGCCAATAAGCGAGTTACTAGTTAGTACTCATAACCATATACTAGGGATATCATTTATATTCTTGACAGTAGGTTTTATTTTTTATTTCAATTCGATCATAAAGGGAATGTTTAGAACCTTATTGATGGTCGAGCCGCTTATTTCAATTGTTATAACTTTCGGATCGATCTGGTTAATACGGTTTGTAGACCCTGCATTTGTCTATCTGACATTTTTATCATCAATAGTGATGTACTCAGGATTCTATATCATTGTGTTTGTAAGTATTTATGAATTGGCTTTTATGAAGAAAACTGAAAGAGAAAACATAAAATAGATGTATTCGGCAAGACAAATTATTTTTTGAAAGAATTGAATATTAATAGAGAGTGTAACTGAAAAAACTTACATAATGCCAATTATTTGCGATATATGGTTTTTAGTATTTATACAAATAGAATGACTAACTACAGAGGTTCAGTAAGTAAAGCAAATAATGTGGTGTTATGTAAAGCCAGTATGAAATGATTTACCGCTGGCGTGCTTTTGCGGTTAAGAAATGTAACTTAGAATTATAAAGTGCAACAACTTTCGAAATGAAGTCCCGAAGGGACTGAATGAAGATCCCGCTATCAGCGGGGCAACTTGTCCGCCTTCTTATTGGCGGATTCCTTTCAAACAAAAACCCCGATAATTCGCTGCGCTCATATCCGGGCAGGCAAGTCTATAAACCCCACAAAAACTATTGGGATCCTAGGAGCAACTTTGGGGCTTCAATTCCTTTCAAACAAATACCCCGATAATTCGCTGCGCTCATATCCGGGCAGGCAAGTCTATAAACTTTATAGGGAAGTTTATGACATAATCTATTAGAAGTTTTGTAATGCTTCAGATGGAAATGGAATTTCCTAAATTTACAATAGTGTAAAAACAATGGAGGATTCCATGCATCAAAGAA
>JAGXSM010000262.1 GCA_018333725.1 Melioribacter sp.
TGGAAATAATTTTAGTATCGGTTTTAATCTCAGCAATATCGGCCCAAAAATTTATTATATCGATCAGGCACAAGCCGATCCTATTCCTACAAACTTCCGTCTTGGAATTGCTGCTCGTTTATTCGAAGATGATTACAATTCACTTACATATACTGTTGATTTTAGCAAGTTGCTTGTTGATAAAGGTGAAGCTTTCAGAGGTACGGTTGATACTACGCAGACTCAGAAAAAGAGAAAAGACTTTTATGAAACAATTTTTACTGCATGGTTCGATCAATCATTTGGTGAGGAATTGAGGGATATAGTTTCATCTATGGGATTAGAGTACTGGTATGGAAGTGAAGCAGAGGGGTTTAAGTTTGCTCTGCGTGCCGGATTCTTTTACGAAGATCCTTCTTATGGTAATAGAAAATTTGTTACACTTGGTGCTGGAATCCGTTATGATTCTTACGGATTCGATTTCAGCTATATTACTACCGATGTATTTAAGGGAGCTGAAAATCACCCGTTAAATAATACACTCAGATTTTCACTTCTGATTGGTTGGGGTTCGCAACCAAAAACAACTCCCGGATTTCCGCGCGGTATATAAAAATTTATGAAGAAGTTCCTTCTATTCATATCATTTTCCTTTGCACTGGGCAGTCTATCGGCCCAATCTTTTGTTAATCGGAATAACAACTCATTTTTAGTTAATTCTAATTCTGCCGGAGAAAGAGTAGTCAAAATTTTGGCAGTTATGGTAGAATTTCAGGAGGATAAATATGATGGAACTACCGGAACTGGAAAGTTTGGTTCTCACTTTACAAAAGTTTACGGAGATACAATTTTAGATCCACTTCCTCACGATGCTAACTATTTTGAAGATCATCTCGAGTTTGCAAAAAATTATTTCAACAAGGTATCCAAAGGTAAAGTAAAAGTAGAATATAAAGTTCTTCCACAGGTGATAACCGTTTCCAAATTTATGCGCGATTACACTCCGGTGTATCAATCAAATAATAATACTCCACTCGGTAATTTTGCAAAGGAAGTCTGGCAGCTTGCAGATCAGAGATTTACAAAGGAAAGGTTTGGCGATTATGACCTGTTTGTAATTTTCCATGCCGGTATTAGTAATGCATTTTCTCAAGGAGCACCTCTAATTAACCGGAACTTGCCGTCATTATACCTTGGTAAGAATGCATTCAAGCAAATATTCGGGAATCAGTTTAATGGAATTCCGGTCAATAATAATTCATTTATGATTGATAACTCAATAATAATACCCGAGACAGAAACGAGAGAAGCTAAAGCAATTGACGGCTCTATTGTCCTAACTGAACAATCGATCAATGGTTTACTGGTTAGTCATATAGCAACCCATCTTGGTTTGCCTGATCTATTTAATACAAATACCAGTAAAAGTGCGATCGGTCGATTTGGGTTAATGGATCCTCAGGCAATATTTGCAAACCAAGGAATGTTTCCGCCTGAACCTTCGCCATGGGAAAAAATTTATTTGGGCTGGGAATCACCTATAACATTAGAATCCGGTAATAGAAAGGTATCTGTTACAACAAGAAATTCTGCTGCTTTGAACGATACCACTCTGTTAAAAATTCCAATAAATTCTTCTGAATATTTTCTTGTTGAGAACCGTTCACAGGATTCTAATAACGATAAAGTGAAAGTTACTTATAAACAGAGTGGACAAACTTTTACAAAAATAATTGATATAGATACAAGCAGCGTTTATGTTGTTGAAAGAAAATTTGATAATGGTATTCCGGGCGGCGTAGTGATTGATGTTGATGAATATGACGCAGCATTACCGGGAAGCGGAATTGTTATCTGGCATATTGATGAAAAAGTTATAAATGAGAACATTGCTGATAATAAAATTAATGCTAATCCAAACAGAAGGGGAGTTGATGTTGAAGAGGCAGATGGCATTCAGGATATCGGCGAAACATTTTTTACTGTTCTTGGTGACCTGATTGGAGAAGGTTATAAAGAAGATTTCTATTTCAAAGAAAACAAAGCAAGACTATATAAAAACCGTTTTTCTTACGATTCCAAACCAAACAGCAGATCGAATGACGGCTCGAACAGTTTAATTACATTAGAAAATTTTTCCAGCCTTGCTAATAGAATCTCATTCGATGTGTTGTTTGGAAATAATCAAATTACTCTTAGCAGGAGTGTTAAAATTCCCGAAATAAAAAATCCCGTTTCCATCTCACTGCTTCAAGTAGGGAATAACTATTGGACTTACATACTGGATGGAACAGATCTTATTCGGATTGATTCTTACAGCGGGAACAGCACAACAATTAAAAATTTCAGTTCCTTCAAACCGGCAGTTTTTAAGGACGGCTTAAACGAATTTGTCCTTGGAGCAAATGGTAAAAAGTTAACTCTGCTTTCCACAATCAATGGCTTTTACAATTCATCGGAATATTCTATTAGTAACGAAATATCTTCAACCCCGGTAATTGTAAAAAGCGGTAATGTTATTAAAGGATTTCTTGGAACTACGGATGGTAAAGTTTACGAGATCGATCTTGTGGAATTTATTTCCTCAAACTATACCAGAGGAATTATTACTTATGCTGTGGATAGTAAACCTGTTAGACAAATTGCATCCTACGATGGTTACTTCTCGGTAATTACTGATAGTAGATTTGCCGATTCAAAAGGGAAGTCGATTACACTTAATCGAAAACCAAAACAGGTTGCTCTAACAAAAAATTCCGACGGAAAATTTGTAAATGTAATTCTTGCTGAAGGAAATAATTTTATCATTATTACAGATGGTTTAATTACCTCATCATTTGTTTTTCCTGTAGAAGAATTGTCTTCCTTTTCTGTTGCCGATTTATTAGCCAATGGTAATAACTACATATTATTCAACTCCAGAACTAAAATTTATGCTGTAAACTTCTACGGAATCTTAGCTGAAAATTTTCCGATAGATACTTCTTCAAAATTTTCACTCTTACTTTCTCCTTTGATTATTGATTTTAATAACGATGAGAAGCCAGATGTTTTATCATTCAATACCAATGGCGATCTGTATGCGGTTAATTCTTTCGATGGTAAAATCTTAACATCCTTCCCGATTAATATAATTAGGAATAAAAAAGTAATTCCTGTAATTGGCATGGAAGAATTACCAACGATGGGTCCAATTGCAAGATTCAAACCGATTCTTCCCGTTATTAATTCATCCGGCGAGTTGGCACTCTGGTCTTTATCTCCCTTAAGTGGTAAGCAATATTGGATTAATGAATTTGCTGCAACATCAAATAACTCTTATGCAATTGCGGCTGATTCAAAATCTAAAATTGTAGATTTCTTCCCGGCAGAAAAAGCTTATAACTGGCCTAATCCGGTTTATGGTAATGAAACTAACATAAGGTATTTTGTTTCCGAAGATTCTGATGTATCAATAAAAATATTCGATATATCCGGTGACCTTGTTGCAAATCTAAATTCCAAAGCAATTGGGGGATTTGATAATGAAACAAAGTGGAATGTTTCCGGAATACAGAGCGGAGTTTATTACGCAAGAATTGAAGCTAAAAGTAATTCCGGGAAAACTGCAAATAAGTTGATTAAGATAGCTGTAATAAAATAATTGGAACGAATGAATAGTAAATTAAAAATAGATTCAAAACCTGAAACTGGTTTTACATCAATCAGGGTTATCTGTTTAATTGCATTAATTTTTTTATTACCCGTTGTAAATTTTTCCCAGGTTAATGAATACAATCCGGATTATAAATGGTTTACTATAAAAGGTAAACATATTAGGGTTCACTATCACGAAGAAGCAGAACGGACTGCAAGAACAGTTGCAAAAATTGCTGATGAAATCTGGGAGCCGATTACTTCGCTATATCAGTATGAACCGGATGTTGTTGATTTTGTGATTAAAGATATCGATGATTATTCCAACGGTGCAACATTCTTCTTCGATAACAAAATTGAAATCTGGTCTTCATCACTCGATTTTGATTTACGCGGCACACATAACTGGCTTCGTAATGTAATCTCGCATGAATTCACGCATATGGTTCAGATTCAAGCCGGGATGAAACTTACACGAACCGTACCTGTTTTTTATTTACAATTCCTTAATTACGAGGATAAACGCCGTCCCGATATTCTCTACGGTTTTCCAAATTTTATCGCTTCGTACCCGGTACCAATGATAAATATTCCGGCATGGTTTGCTGAAGGAACAGCACAATATATGCGTAAGGAGTTTAATTACGATAACTGGGATACTCATCGCGATATGATTTTGAGATCCTATGCACTCGAAAATAAATTGCTTACATGGAATCAAATGGGTGTCTTCGATAAAACAAGCCTGGGAAATGAATCGGTTTATAATTCAGGTTTTGCTTTAACCCGTTATATCTCCCAGAAATATGGCGAAGATAAATTAAGGGAAATAACTCAAAAACTCGGTAACCTTACTACATTTACAATTGATGCGGCGTTCGAAAAAGTTATTGGTAAGAACGGTAATGAAATTTATAAGGAATGGTCCGATTTTTTAAAACAGGATTATAAAAAGAGAATTGCAGAAGTTGAACAGAATCTTGTTCGTGGGGATACTATCGCTTCAATTGGATTTGGAAATTTTTATCCTGTTTATTCAAACGACGGAAATAAAGTTCTTTACATTTCTAATAAGACAAGCGATTATTTCGGCTTGTCTGCGGTTTATCTATATGATGTAGCTACAAAAAAAGAAAAAATGATTGTCTCTAATGTCCGGTCAACAGTAAGTTTTATTCCGGGTGAGAATAAGATTATCTATGCTAAGTTAAGCGATGATAATCCGCGATGGAGTAATATTCATGATCTTTATGTTTATGATATCGACAAAGAAAAAGAAGAGCGTATAACTTTCGGATTAAGGGCTAATAACCCTTCTGTATCAAACGATGGTAAAAAAATTATTTTCGTCTTTCAGAATGATGGAACTGTTAATCTCGGTTTATGCGATATAAACGGGAAAAATTTTAAGCGGCTTACTTTTTTCGAAAAAGGGGAACAGCTTTATAATCCCAAGTTCTCCAATGATGATTCATTCATACTGTTCGACTACACATACCACGATAACCGTGATATCGGAAGAGTTGATACAAGCGGAAGCAATTATAATTTGATCACAAACTCCAGTGCCGATGAACGTCATCCATTTATGGCAACTGATGGTATGCTCTATTATTCAAGCGATGAAACCGGAATTTTCAACATCTATTCACTCGATCTTAATACCGGACTTAAGAAGCAGATTACTAATGTTACCGGCGGAGCTTTTATGCCTTCGGTCGACTCCAAAGGTAATCTGGTTTATGCCGGTTATATTGCAGATGGTTATAAAATATTTATGTTGTCTAATGGTGAAATGGGCAAAGTAGACGTTACAAAAAAATATGTGTGGGTTAATAATCCTCCATTGGAAGTAGATAAACCCAATGGTGATATTGCAAAATTTAATATAAACTCATTACGCAATTTTGATGACTTTACATTACCGGACTATACGGTTGAAAAATATTCAGGTTTCTTTTCCAAACTAAGTTTCTACCCGTTTATTAGAATTGATAACTACAACACATCCAGTTCCGGATGGGACAGAATTAAACCCGGTTTTTATTTCACATCCAGCGATGTACTTAACCGTTTTTCAATCTTTGGCAGTGCTTCAATTAATAAAAAGCTGGAGCGGGATCTCTATTTCCTATTCGAATATCGTGATAAGTTTCCTTTGCTATTTCCATTAGGTTTAAAACCGGAATTTGGTATAGAATTATTCAGCATTAGCAGAAATACAAACTTCGATCTCCAATTTGGAATAGATTCTACCTTTACTCCGCCAAGAATTGATTACAATGTTCCGGTAGAAGTAACTTATAATTTGTTCGAAGTAGATTTTATTGCGCGTCATAAAATATTTACTGAAGGTAACAAAATTGAACTGCGTTTTATTTATAGCCAGTATGTTTCCAATCTAAGTAGTTTTATAATTCCGGAAACCAATAATTCTCTCTATCCGGCAACTAACGATAAATATTTCATCGGCAGAAATTTTCAATTCAAGTATACTCACGAAAATTTAATCCCAAATGTTGATACGGACATTAATCCGGTCGGCCGTAAAGTTGAACTACAGTATAATTACGAGTTTAATCGCTATAATAATGAAGGGAATTATGAAGTAGCTGATGGAATATTAAAACCACTTTATAACGATTACAATTTCCATAAGCTGGAATTAAACTGGAAAGAATATTTTAACCTTGGTAAAAAGAACACACTTACTCTTCAGTTTAGAGCCGGCTCAATTTTAGGCCCCGATGTTCCGGATTTCTTCGACTTTTATCTGGGCGGATTAATTGGAATGAAAAGTTATCCATTCTATGCTGTTAGCGGTAATGAGTTAGGATGGTTGAATCTTACTTATCGATTCCCGTTACTAACAAATATTGATGCAAGGTTAGGACATTTTTATATCGATAAAATTTATCTCTCATTTTACAGCGATTTGGGAAATGCATGGACAGGAAAAATTCCTTCTATTGGAGATTTTAAGAAAGGAGCCGGAACAGAGATCAGAATAAAAATGAACTCGTTCTATCTTTTCCCAACAAGTATTTTCTTTAATGCCTCTTACTCGTTCGATAAATTTACACGCAAAATTAGAGGAGAGGATGTTACATACGGAAAAGAATTTCAATTTTACGGCGGTATTTTGTTTGACTTCAGTCTTTAATTGAATAGAGATAATCAAATGAAAAAAGTTTTCGTAGCAATATTTTTTCTGGTTTCGGCTTTGTATTCGCAAGAAAATCAGTATGGAAAATTAACAGGGTATTTATTTTTCGATTCCAGAATTACATATTTAGAATCTGCTGCAAATTTTAAAGTTGAAGGTCAATCTGATGTTATGCAGAAAAAATCACCGCTGCTTTCAGGGGTCTTATCATTTGCTCTCCCCGGTGCAGGTCAATTCTATTCAGAACGTTATTTGAAATCAGTTATCTTTGTTGCCGTTGAAGTTGCTGCAATTGCTGTTGGACTTATTTATGATAAGAAGGGAGACGATCAGACAATTTCATTCCAGAATTTTGCACTATCACATTGGGATGTTAAGAGATATGCAAAGTGGACAGTTAAAAATGCTGCCGCGATTAATCCACTTGTAAATGTTGCTGAGTACAATATTTTTGATATCAATGGTAATGTTGTATGGACGGAATTAAACAGATTGGAAATTGCAATCGGTAAGTATTATTCTCACAGGTTGGCTCCGTTCAAAGATCAGCAATATTTCGAAATGATCGGTAAGTATCCGCAATTCAATGTTGGTTGGGACGATTTTGGCGACGAGAATACTCCTTTCACTTACGGCGATCAGTTAACAACTAAATTTCTATACTATTCTAAAGAGCGTGGTAAGGCAAATGATTTTTATAACATTGCATCAACAGCTGTTATCGTAATAATTTCAAATCATATACTAAGTGCAATCGATGCTGCCTGGTCTGCAGCAAGTTATAACCGGGATTTGAGCATCTCATCAGAAATTAAAAAAGTCGATTTTGGATTTAGGACTTTTTATTATCCTCAGTTAAATTTGCAGTATAATTTTTAACATTTTTTTATCAATAGGATTTTTTGTGAAAGAACCGATTGTTGTAATTGTAGGAAGACCTAATGTTGGTAAATCAACTCTTTTCAACCGGCTGACTAAAAGCACTACATCCATTGTTGATGATGTAAGCGGTGTTACAAGAGATAGAATTTATGGAGATGTTGAATGGAATGGCAAACATTTCAGGTTGATTGATACCGGCGGATATGTACCCGATTCCGAAGACACTTTTGAAAGTGCTATACGCGAGCAGGTTGAAATTGCATTGGATGAATGCGACGCAATTTTGTTTGTTGTTGATGGAAGAATCGGTTTAACTCCATTTGATAAAGAGATTGCCGGTATAATCCGAAGATCGTCCAAACCGTATTATTTGCTTGTTAATAAATCCGATACGACCGCATTAGGAGTTTATAAAAATGACTTTTATGAACTCGGTTTTGAACATATTTACGATATAAGCGCACTCAACGGAAGAAACCTTGGAGATTTTCTCGATGATCTTCAAAACCATCTTCCATTCCCTGATGAAAAAGAAACACCGGATTACCGTCTTCGGCTTTCTATTATAGGAAGACCTAATGTTGGCAAATCATCCTTAACAAATGCATTACTCGGTTACGACAGAAGCATTGTCACAAATATTCCCGGAACAACGAGGGACAGTATCGATTCTGTTCTAAAATATTACGGCGAAGAAATTATTCTTGTTGATACAGCCGGGCTCAGAAAAAAAACTAAAATAAAAGAGAACATAGAATTTTTTGCGAATGTCAGAACATACCGCGCCCTCTGGGATAGTGATGTTGCAATTCTTTTAGTTGATGCCGAATTAGGAATAGAAAATCAGGATCAGAAAATTATTCAGGAAGCAGTTAGAAGGAGAAAGGGACTTATTATTGCTATCAATAAGTGGGACCTGATTGAAAAGGAAACCAATACCGCCCGTCAATTCGAAATTGCTGTTAAAGAAAAAGTCGGTATGGCAGACTACATTCCTATTATTACAATTTCTGCTCTTACAAAACAGAGAATCTATAAATTGATTGACTTTGCAAAAAAGATTAATGAGGAGAGAAAGAAAAAAATTCCAACAAGCCAGTTGAATGACGTATTACTTCCTCTAATTGCAGCCACACCTCCTCCGGCAACCCCAACTGGTAAGGAGGTTAAAATTAAATATATTACTCAGGTTGGCGAGCATTATCCAATTTTTCTTTTCTTTGCCAATGAACATAAATTTGTACCGGAACATTACCGCCGCTTTTTGGAAAGACTTATACGCGAGAATTTCGGTTTTGAAGGTGTTCCGATGACAATTTCATTCAAAGAGAAATAATAATATTTCCGTTAGAACCGCATAATCATTATTCAATCCGTATCCATTAAATCCGAAAATAGTTATATTTCCCACCGAATAATTAACTATTCATTCTATGTTAGTGCCAAAAAATATAATTGTTGTTGGTGGAAATGCAGCCGGACCGGCAGCCGCAGCCAAATCAAAACGTGTTGCTCCCGGTTCTAGCGTCCTTTTATTCGAAGCCGGGGATTTTATTTCAACCGGAACTTGCGAATTACCTTATGTTTTATCAGGTGTGATAAAAAATTATAAGGACATTATATTTTTCAATCCCGGTTCATTTGAAAAGGAAAAAGGGGTAAAAGTTCTTACAAATCATTTTGTGGAAA
>JAGXSM010000263.1 GCA_018333725.1 Melioribacter sp.
GGGGAGACGAAAAAAATAAAAGGATGCAAAGAATTTACGGCATATCATTTCCTAAGAAGAAGATGCTTGATGATTATCTTCTATTTTTAGAAGAAGCTAAAAAAAGAGATCATCGTAAACTTGGTAAGCAACTCGACCTATTCAGTATTCACGAAGAAACCGGAGCTGGATTAATTTACTGGCATCCTAAAGGTGCTCGTATTAGAAATACAATTGAAACATTTTGGAGAAAAGAGCATCTGGATAACGGTTATGATCTTCTTTATTCTCCTCATATGGGTAAAAGCTGGTTATGGGAAACAAGTGGTCATCTTGGGTTCTATAAAGAAAGCATGTACTCACCAATGAATATTGATGAACAGGATTATTATGTAAAACCAATGAATTGTCCGTTCCATATTATGATTTATAAGACCAAACTTTATTCATATAGAGATCTTCCTCTTCGATGGGCTGAATTGGGAACTGTTTACCGATATGAAAAAAGCGGTGTGCTGCATGGATTGCTCAGGGTTCGCGGTTTTACTCAAGACGATGCACATATTTTCTGTACTAAAGAACAAATAGAAGATGAAGTAATTGAAGTACTCCGGTTTTCGAGAAGTATTCTTTTAGCATTTGGTTTTAACGATCTGAAATTTTTTATTGCTACAAAACCTGAAGGATCGGTTGGTGATGATAGTCTCTGGCAAATTGCTACTGATTCACTTAAGCATGCACTTGAACGTGAAAATGTTGAATACGAAATTGATGAAGGTGGCGGAGCTTTCTATGGTCCTAAAATAGATATTAAAATTAAGGATGCATTGAGACGTGAATGGCAACTAAGTACAATTCAGTTCGATTTTAATCTTCCTCAGAGATTCGAAATGAAGTATATTGGTGAAGATGGTAAAGAGCATCAGCCTTATATGGTTCATAGAGCTTTATTAGGATCTATTGAACGATTCATGGGAATTTTAATCGAACATTATGGCGGTGCATTCCCAGCCTGGTTAGCTCCGGTTCAGGTTGCTGTTGTCCCGGTTTCACAAAATCATTTTGATTATGCAAGAAAAGTATTTAATGAACTAAAGTCTGAAGGTATTAGTGTTGAACTTGATGAAAGGAATGAAAAGATCGGTTATAAAATACGCGATTGGGAAACTCAAAAAGTTCCTTACATGTTAATTGTTGGAGAAAAGGAAAAAAAATCCGGAACAGTTTCAGTAAGACAACATAAAGTTGGTGATAAAGGAAGTATAGGTTTAACTGAGTTTAAGAATCAGATTGTACACGAAATAAACAATAGAATTAATCATAACTAAGGAGGTTATTTATTACTCAAGTTAAATTTCGAGTTAACCAGGAAATCCGAATTCCTGAAGTTAGGCTCATCGATGCAAACGGAGAACAATTAGGAATTGTTTCGATTAAAGATGCTCTAAAAAAAGCGGAAGAAGCTGGTATGGATTTAGTCGAAATTGCCCCTCAGGCAACACCTCCGGTTTGTAAAATAATTGACTTTGGTAAGTTTGCGTACGAACAACAAAAGAGAGAAAAACTTCAAAAGAAAAAACAGCAGGTAAGTGTATTAAAAGAAATACGACTTCATCCTAATACTGACACACACGATTTCGATTTCAAAGCAAGACACGCTGTTAATTTTATTGAAGAAGGAAATAAAGTAAAAGTATCGGTTATATTTAAAGGTAGGGAATTAGCATATACAGAATTAGGTGAGGCGTTGTTGAAGAAGTTTATTGAACGATTGGATGATGTTGCAAAGGTTGAACAGGAACCTAAATTTGAAGGTAGAGCAATGCAAGCCATTCTTGCGCCAATTAAAGGTAAAAAGAAAAAATAGATAGGTGTTATAATGCCAAAAATGAAAAGTAATCGCGGTGCCAGTAAAACATTCAGAAAAACTGGTTCTGGTAAAATCAAACGTAACAAAGCTTTTAAATCACATATTCTCACTTCTAAATCAACCAAAAGAAAAAGAGGATTAAGAAAATCCGTTCTTGTTTCAAAAGCCGATGAGAAGAGAGTAAATAGAATGCTACAATAAATGGAGAAAAGTAAAATATGCCACGCTCAGTCAATCATGTTGCGTCCAAAGCAAGGCGCAAGAAGTTACTAAAAAAAGCCAAAGGCTACTGGGGTGCCCGCAGTAAAGTTCTTACTGTCGCTAAACATCATGTTGAAAAAGGCCTTGTACATGCTTACAGAGATCGTAAGCTTAAAAAAAGAAACTACCGCTCACTCTGGATTATTAGAATTAATGCTGCTGCCAGAGAACACGGTATAAATTATTCTAAGTTAATCCATGCACTGGACGATAAAGGAGTTCTTATAAATCGTAAACTGCTTGCTAACCTTGCTGTCGAAAATCCGCAAGCTTTTGATGATATTGTTAAATTTGCAATGAATTAATAACATCCCTCTTGTATTTCTTAATAAACAAAATGCAAGAGGGTATTTTTTAAATTCTCGGGATATAATATGTTATCAAAAATTTCCGAAACCCGAAAACTTTTCGAAGAAGACCTTTCAAAAGTAAACGACCTTAAGTCCCTCGAAGAATTACGATTAAAATATTTGAGCCGTAAGGGAATTGTCCCTCAACTGTTTGATGATTTTAAAAATGTTTCTAAGGACGAAAAGAAAAATGTCGGACTGGCTCTTAACGAATTAAAAATTTTTACGCAGAATCAATTTGATTCCATTAAAGAAAAATTTGATTCGTTAAGTAAATCATCTAATGATTCGGAATTAGATATTTCATTGCCCGGACGTCAATATCAAATAGGTAGCAAACATCTAATCACACAGACTATTGATGAAATAAAGGAGATTTTCAAAGGTCTTGGCTTCTCGGTTTACGAAGGTCCGGAATTGGAATCGGATTATAATAACTTCGGTGCACTTAATTTTCCCGATGATCATCCGGCTCGCGATATGCAGGATACTTTTTTCATCAACAAGAATTTTTTATTAAGAACACATACTTCACCTGTTCAAGTTAGATTAATGGAACAAAAGAAGCCGCCGATTCGTGCTCTAATGCCCGGTAAAGTATTCAGGAATGAAGCAATTAGCGCTAAAAGTTATTGTCTGTTTCATCAGATAGAAGGATTGGTAGTTGATACAGATATTACATTTGCAGAATTGAAGGGAACTCTGGTTGGATTTGTAAAACAATTTTTTGGTCAGGATGTAGTATATCGGTTCAGAGCAAGTTTCTTTCCGTTTACTGAACCAAGCGCCGAAATGGATATATGGTGGCAGCCGAAAGGTAAGGAAGGTAGATGGCTCGAAATTCTTGGTTGCGGTATGGTCGATCCAAATGTATTGATTAATGTAGGTATCGATCCAGAAAAATATATCGGTTATGCTTTCGGTATGGGTATTGAAAGACCTGCTATGAGAAAATATGGTATTGACGATATCAGAATTTTGTTTGACAGCGACATTCGTTTTCTAAGGCAATTTTAAAGGTATATTATGAAAATCTCTCTTAATTGGTTAAGCGATTACGTAGATATAAGCGGCATCTCAATAGATTCTATTGTGGATAAAATTTCTAAAGCCGGTCTCGAAGTTGAAGAAGTAATAGAACAGGGAAAAGCTTTCGAAAAAATGTTTGTTGGACTTGTAAAAGAAGCAAAGAAACATCCAAATGCAGATAAACTTTCACTATGTATTGTAAATGATGGTAATGAAGATTTTAATGTTGTGTGCGGAGCTCCTAATGTTGCTGCGGGACAAAAAGTTGCATTTGCAAAAGTCGGCGCTGTAATTCCTTCTAATGGATTAAAACTTGAGAAGGTTAAAATCCGTGGTGAATTTTCTTTCGGAATGATCTGTTCGGAAAAAGAACTTGGTATTGGAGAAAACCACGAAGGCATATTAGTACTTGATCCAAACTTAAAAGAGGGAACAAGTCTTGCCGATGCTCTGGGTATGAACGACATTGTTATTTACGTTGCTATTACTCCAAATCGCGCCGATGCTTTAAGTCATATAGGATTTGCAAGAGATTTTGCTGCTATCTTCAAAAGGAAATTCCATTATCCTAAAATTGAATTGAATGAATCCGGCAAAAAATCTTCGGATGTTGCAAAAGTTGAAATTGTTGATTCAGAAAAATGTCCCCGTTATGTCGGCAAAGTTGTATTAGGCGTTACAATAAAAGAATCGCCTGAATGGTTAAAAAAGAAGCTGAAAAGTATTGGACTTCGACCAATTAACAACGTAGTTGATGTTACTAATTTTGTTTTATACGAAGTTGGTCAACCGCTTCATGCATTCGATCTTGATAATCTTGCCGGAAATAAAATTGTTGTTAAATGTGCAAATGAGGGAGAAAAATTTGTTACTCTCGATTCAAAAGAGAGAGTCTTAGCGGCAAGTGATTTAATGATTTGCGACGCAGCTAAAAATGTTGCTGTTGCCGGTGTTATGGGTGGTGAAAATTCCGAAGTGACAGAAAAGACAAAAAATATTCTGATCGAAAGCGCATTTTTTAATCCTTCTTCAATTAGAAAAACTGCCAAAAGATTGGGTTTATCTACCGACGCTTCTTTCAGGTTTGAGAGAGGAACGGATTATAACATTACTTTATGGGCTGCTCAACGTGCCGCTCAATTGATTAAAGAGACTGCTGGTGGTGAAATTCTTAGTGGTGAAAAAGATGCTTATCCCTCACCATTTGATGTAAGAAAAACAAGTGCTCGATTTAACCGGATAAACAAAATACTCGGTTATAAAATTGAACAGGAGGAAGTTGTAAGTATTTTAAAAGATTTAGGATTTACAATTGAAGAAGTTGATTCTGAAAAGGTATCTGTTGGAATACCCGGTTACAGACACGATATTGAAAGAGAAATCGATTTGATTGAGGAAGTTGCACGTGTTTATGGTTATGATAAAATCCCGGATATTGTAAACATTTCTGTTACTCTTGATGAAAAAATTGATCAGGCAAGTTTTAATGATAGAGTTCGTAATAAATTGAATTCTCTGGGGTTTTATGAGATAATTACGAACTCCCTTTTAAATTCTGAAATCGCTGAAAAGTTCGGTTATCCTATTAAAGTGTTAAATCCCCAGAGTAGCGAGATGTCGCATCTTAGACCATCCATGCTACCGGGCTTGCTCCAATCTGTATCAAACAATCTTAAAGTGAGCGAAAAAAATCTTAAGTTCTTCGAAATTGGGAAAACTTTTGAAAGAAAAAATGATAAGGAGATTTCTTCGTTCGAAGATTTCGATGAAACAGATAATCTTATAATCGGATTGACCGGATATTCCATTCAAACAGAATGGTTCGATAAAGATAAACCCCATGATTTCTACGACTTGAAGGGGATGGTTGAAAGTATTCTTCGTACCGTTCTTCCGGGAACAGGTTATTTAATTCAGGAGGCAAACCATAGTAACTTTGATTTATGCTTTTGTTTATCAATCCAGAACGTTACTATAGGTATTGGCGGAAAAGTAAATCAAACCTTATTGAAACTCTTTGATGTTAACCAGGATATTTTTGCATTCATTATAAACCTTGATAAACTAAAAGCAGTTAAACCGGCGGAAAAAGTTTTTTCTGAATTATTAAAATTCCCTAAGGTTTATAGAGATGTAGCGTTCGTCTTAGACAAGACTGTAAGGTCTGATAAAGTTATAGAAAATATTAAGCAAGCCAGTTCTAACTTGTTGCATCAGATTAAGTTATTTGATATCTTTCAAAGTGACAGTTTAGGTGAAGGTAAAAAATCATTAGCATTGCAATTAGAGTTCTACCATGTAGAAAGAACTTTAACTGAGAATGAAATTGAAAAAGATTTTAGAAATATCATCGAATCTGTCGAGAAAAATTTTAATGCACAACTTAGAGGCAATTAGTTGGGTGAAGGTTCAAAATATGATCTGTTTATTGATGAACTAAATGCTCTTGAAAAGCAGATCTATTACTTTATGCAAAAAGGTTCGGAGCTAATGGAAGCAAACAGGGCTTTGAACAATAAAATCATTCAACTTGAAAAAGAAAACGACATTCTGAAAAAGAAAATTTCGGAAATTGAATTAAAAGTAAACAAGACTTTGTTTAATGAAGGGAATCTATTTGGTTCTGAAACAATTAAATTGGAGGAAAGAGAAGCACTAAAGAATAAAATAAGCGAATTGATAGCAAGAATTGACTATCATTTGCGTTCTTAAAATGATGTTTGATGATGGAATAGACATAAAATGAGTGAAAAAAAGAAGCTGAAAGTAAAAATATTTGACAAGGAATATTCACTACTTGTTGAAAATCAAGAAATAGCTGCTGAATTAGCTGAGTATGTAAATAGAATGATGGAAGAGACGAGAGAGGAATTACCCGATCAACCTAAAGACACAATAGCGATTATTGCCGCACTAAACATTGCATATGATCTTTTTGTGGAAAAAAATAAATATAGAGAATTCAGCATCCAGGCAACAGATAAAATTAAAAAGATAAAGCTTCTTCTAAACGAATCCAGTTTTATGTCAAGCCCGTCATAATTTTACCCGCTCCGTCGGCTTTAGTATAAAAAAGAACTAACAATAAAAAATACCTAAGGGTTATTGACTCACGGCGTGTATTACAGGCCTCGCTCCGCTTGCGGAGATCCCGGTAATTCGGGACGGTGGAAGTAAAAAGCGTCGGGCAATTTCCCGCATTGTATAGGAAAGGGTTCTTTTCCTATGCAAAAGGTCGGCGGCAGCGGTTATATATAAATTTCGTTTAATGGAGGTCTAATGCAATTGGATTTGGTTGTGGTAATAATTATTGCTGGTGCAACAGCACTTATCTCTTTTGTTTTGGGATGGTTGATTAATTCCAAAATCGGAAAGAACAGTATTGAAAACGCAAAAGAAAAAGCTCAAAAAATAATTGACGATGCAGAAAAAGAAGCAAAACATTTAAAGAGAGAAAAACTTTTAGAAGTTAAAGACGAATGGCTTAAAAAGAAACAGGAATTTGATAATGAAGTTAATTCAAAAAAACAAAAACTTCAGAATCATGAAAAACAGCTTGAAACCAGAGAAGAAAATCTAGAAAAGAAATATGATCTGGTAAACCAGAAAGAAAAAACTAATAAAGATTTAGAAAAGTCTCTTCTTCTGCAGAAAGAAGATATTGAAAAGAAGAATCAGGAATTAACCCGGTTAATTGCTGAGCAGAATGTTCGCCTGGAAAAGACAGCCGGTTTAACATCGGATGAAGCAAAAAAAATGTTGATGGAAAATATGATCAACAAAGCAAAGACCGATGCTGCACAAATGATAAAAGAAATACGCGACCAGGCAAAAATAGATGCTAAGAAAGAAGCTCATCGAATTACTATCCAAGCTATTCAAAGAACAGCTGTAGATCATTCGGTTGAATCTACTGTATCAGTTGTTCAGATTCAGAACGACGAAATGAAAGGCAGGATTATCGGACGAGAAGGACGTAACATTCGCGCTTTCGAAGCTGCAACAGGTGTTGATGTTATTGTTGATGATACACCCGAAGCGGTGATCTTATCTGCTTTCGATCAATTCCGTAGAGAAGTTGCAAGAATTTCTCTTGAGCGTTTAATTGCCGATGGTAGAATTCATCCAGCTAGAATTGAAGAAGTAGTTGCAAAAGTTCAGGAAGAATTGGATGAAGAGATTCAGAAGGAAGGCGAGAATACACTTATTCAGCTCGGACTACATGGTGTTCATAACGAATTAGTTAAACATATCGGTAAGATGAAATACCGTTCCAGTTACGGACAAAACCTTTTACAACACAGCATCGAGGTTGCATATTTAACAGGAATTATGGCTGCAGAGCTTGGATTCGATACAACGATTGCAAAGAAAGCCGGCTTAATGCACGATATTGGTAAGACAATTGATAAAGATGTTGAAGGTCCACACGCTTTACTTGGTTATGAGTTGACTAAGAAGTATAACGAGCATCCAATTGTTATTAATGCTGTAGGCAGTCACCACGAAGATATAGAAATGGAACATCCTATAGCTGCATTAGTTCAGGCTGCAGATGCAATAAGCGGTGCAAGACCCGGTGCTCGCAGAGAACCACTGGAAAGTTATGTGAAGCGATTAGAAAATCTGGAAAATCTTGCAAAGTCGTTTGAAGGTGTTGCTAAAACTTATGCAATTCAAGCTGGACGCGAAGTTAGAGTTGTTGTAGAACCCGATAAGATTGATGATGTTATGGCTGATAAACTCTCTTATGAAATTTCTCAGAAAATTCAGGAAGAGATGGAATATCCGGGTCAAATTAAAGTAATGGTTATTCGCGAAGTAAGAAAAATTCAATACGCAAAATAATCTTAACAAAATAGAACGCAGATTATTATGATTGGTTAAGATCTGTTTTGATCATAATTATCGTAAAGATCAGCGTTCTATTTTTCCCCCTATTTTTGTTTACCTACTTAAAAAATCTTTCTATATTGAAATAACATTATTACATAATTACAATCGATGAGAAAAATATTTTTTCTTATTTGTATCGTTATTTTAATTTCATATCCATTTATTATTCAGGCACAGAATATTGAGCCGGATACAATTAATATTTATCTGGTTAAGGAAAGCTGGCATACAGGAATTATGATACCGGTTAATGAATTTACCCGGCAAGAATTTCCCTTGTTAAATTTATTTAGAGAATTTGAATATATAGATATAGGATGGGGTGATGCCGATTTTTATCAAACCCCTGGAATTGATTTATATCTGGCAGCTAAAGCAATTCTTATTCCTACACCAACAGTAATTAGAATTGATGGTTATAGGTTTCCGATAGAAAAAATAATTGAATGGAGAGAGTTTGCAATCAAATTCGAATTAAGTATTGATCAGTTCAGACAATTATTAAAATATATGAATGATCATATAGTATATAACGAACAGGGAGAACCTGTAATTACAAAACATGATCCTGATTCGCATGTTTATTTTATTAGGTCGCTGGGTAAATATCATTTGATGCGAACTTGCAATACATGGGCAGCGCAAGCTATTAAAGCTGCTGGTTATGATATTGATACATTTGGATTAATAACGGCAAGTCAATTGTATTCCAAACTTGCAAAATACGGTAAGATTTTAAAGAGATTTGATTAACTATTTGAGGCGCCGGTCGGATTCGCCCGGCAAAGCCGGGTTGCAGCCCTTCTCATAAGATTATCACTTGCCAATGGAAATAAGAAAATTTCTACCTTGATGAGATTTAAAAAATTTTTCTCTCTTCATAGCTTCGTTTTTACCTTCAAATTGCTCAGTATAAATAAGAATCAATGGTCTTCGGTTTTTAGTTGATGTAACTCTTCCAGAATTGTGTTCGGATACTCTTCGGTCCAAATTATCGGTAAAACCGATGTAACGCTTATTGTCTTTTAGACTTCGAAGAATATATACGGTAAACATTGTGGGTTATTAAGATTTGAGGCGCCGGTCGGATTCG
>JAGXSM010000264.1 GCA_018333725.1 Melioribacter sp.
AATTTATTGGAAAGTGAATTGTTCGGTTATAAGAGAGGAGCATTTACAGGCGCCAATTCAGATAAACAGGGATTGATGGAAGCAGCTGAAGGCGGAACATTTTTCCTTGATGAAATCGGTGATATATCGAGTGCTCTTCAAGCTAAACTTTTAAGAGTTCTTGAAAGCAGAGAAATTATAAGACTTGGTGATACAAAAGTTAAAAAAGCGGATGTTAGAATTATTGCAGCAACAAATAAAGATTTGCATTCGCTTACAAAAGATGGTCAGTTTAGAGAAGATCTTTTTTACAGGTTAAATGTTTTTCCAATTAAAATGCCGCCCCTTAGAGAAAGAAGAGAAGATATTCCTGTTCTTGCAAGTTTCTTCTCTAAAAAGTTGGGTAGAAAAGAAATTACAATTGATCCGGCTGCTATTAAAAAGCTTGAAAACTATTACTGGCCGGGTAATATAAGGCAGCTTATTAATGTAATTCAAAGAGCATTGATTCTAAGTGATACAAATAAATTATCAAGCGAACATATTATTTTAGAAGATAGCCGGGATCTTGCCGATTTTAAGGGCACGTTACACGAGTTTGAAATGCTCTTATTGAAAAAAAGATTAGATGAGTTTAACGGCAACAGAACTCTTACTGCAAAATCTCTGGATGTATCCGTAAGATGGATTCAGCTAAAACTAAAAGAAATGGGTGAGAATACTTAGTGTTGGGTATAACAACAGAAATATTGTTCGACAAATTCGAAATACTCGAGGTTCTTAAGAAGGACGAGCACGCCGCGGTTTTTCTTGCAAACCATATTTACCTGAGTAAAAAAATTATTCTCAAGGTACTCAATACACAAAAAATTTCGGACCAAGCGCTGGTAGAAAGATTCAAAAGAGAAGCTAAACTTCTTGCCAAACTAGATCATCCGAATATTATTAAAGTATTGGATTTTGGAACCGCCAAGGAATATTTCTACATATCGTTTGAATATATAGAGGGTGTTAGTCTTCGTAATATTTTAAAATCCAAAACTCTTGAACAAGAGCAAAAAGAAAAATTGATGATTCAACTTCTTAAAGCTCTTGATTTTGCACACGCTCACCAAATTATTCATCGGGATATAAAACCGGAAAACATATTTGTTGATAAGAACATTAACCTGAAACTTGGTGATTTTGGATTGGCCCTTTCTACCGAGGATAACTTTGTTACTAATCCGTATTCAATTGTTGGAACCCCGAGTTATATGTCGCCCGAGCAGGTGTGTGGCGCCAAACTGAATAATCAATCCGATCTTTTTTCTGCCGGCGTTGTATTATTTGAAATGTTCACCGGGAAAAATCCATTCCTTAAAGACAATGTAAGTCTAACGCTAAATGAAATTATCGGTTTTGACGAAGAGTACTTAAAAACCGAAATAGAAAAACTTCCGGAATCCTTACGCAAAATTCTTACCCGTCTGCTTCAGAAAAATTTAACCAAAAGATATTCTTCTGCCGGCGAAATATTAAAAGAGCTTAATGTTGAAAATGAATATCCAACCATAACGGTTGAACAGTTTGAGAAAGAAAGCAGCAGATCTAAAAAGAGATTGTTGTTTGCAGTTGTTGTTTCTGTGATTGCTATTTTTATCCTTGTATTAATGCGAATTGAAAATCCACAAAAGGAAATTCTACCCGAGAAAAATGATCAGAAAACAATTACAAATGGAAATAACATAGCAAGACAAAGTCAAATAGATAGCAGAAATGGTCAAACCGTAAAAAAAGATGAATTAAACCAGGATAATCTTAACAATCCTTTGAACAATCAAAATGGAGATAGTAAAGAAGGTCAGACGGAGAATAATATTCCTCCGATTGTTAAGTATGGTCAGTTACTTTTGAATGTTTCTCCTTACGCGGAAGTATTTATTGATGGCGAAAAGGTTGGTGTTACTCCGTTTAATAAACCACTCGTTTATCAGGAAGGAGAGCATACGGTTAAACTTGTTCATCCGGATTATCCTGTCTATTCCGGAGTGTTTAGAGTTACTTCCGGCGAAACCACAAGATTGCGTGTTGCACTTGAATCGACCATAGGATATATAAGATGCCGCGTTTTACCCTGGGGAAATGTTTATGTTAATGGCGACTTTAAGGGAACAACACCGCTACCCGAAAAAGAATTAATAAGAGTTGCTCCCGGTCCGGTTAACTTGGTAATTAAACATCCTGACTACAGGGAAGTTGATACAACCATTACTATTAATAAAGGGGATACACTTAATTTCAGGGTCATACTAAGAAAATAATTTATAAAATGACAAAGAAATTACATATCGTTTTACTTTTGTTATTCATCGCCGGTTATATAAACGCACAGGAAGTAAAATACGAATGGAGAATTCGCGGCTCTATGAAATACCCGGTTTCCGGCGCACAGGTTGTTTATGATATTGCCGCGAGCAGCGATAAAATATATTTGCTCGGCGGTTACTCTGATTCATTGCAAAGTGAAGTTGACTGGATTCAGGAATATGATGTAGTTAAAAATACATGGAATATAGTCGGGAGAATGCTTCAACCACGCGAACAATTTGTTGCCGACATTTGGAAAAATAGTATAATGTATTTCGGCGGTGCAGTAGGATCTTCTACGGATAAAAATTCAATTGAAACTTGGGACTATAAAATAGTTACAAATTTACCTTCGGTATACGATAGAACCAGAAACTTTGGAAGATCATTTTCAACCGGTCAAATAATAGGTAATACATTATATATTATCGGTGGAAACCCGTCAACTCAAAGCGATACTCTCGATTATATTGTGGGATACAACCTCGATACAAAACAGGTTGGTTTTACTTTTAAATCTCCCTCTGCAAATACATTCAGTCAAAGAATGACCTTCATTGTCTCTCCGTACATTTATATTTTTGGTGGAGTATTGAATGGTGTAACAAATACTATTCAGCGATTTAACATTAATCAACAGCGTTTGGAGAATTTAACAGAAAAATTATTGGATGTACGCGCTGCCGGTTCTGCTGTTTTTAATCCGCTTAGTCAAAAAGGATTTATTATTGGCGGTTATAACGAAAAATTTGGTGCGCTAAATACAGTTGAAGAAATTGAATTTTTACCCGACGGAACTCTTTCTATTAAACCGGGTCCGCCGCTTACATACGCAAGAACTAATCTGATGGCGGTAGCATATAAAAATGGTCTGGTTGCAGTATTTGGCGGAAGAACAGATCGCGGGCATTCAGGAAGTACCGTTCCTTATTTTGAAATTTTAGAGCTGGTTACTTCTGTTTATGATAAAAAGAATGATCTTCCATTGGAACACCGGTTATTGCCGAATTATCCGAATCCATTTAATCCATCAACAACTATTTCTTTTGATCTTGCTTCGGATGCGGACATATCATTGGATGTTTATAATCTGCTTGGCGAACATATTAACACACTAGTTAAATCTCAAAAAACAGCCGGTCATTATGCTAAGTTATGGGATGGAACAGATAAATTTGGAAATTCGGTTCCGAGCGGAATTTATTTTGTAACTCTTAAGATTAGTGGTAATTCTAAGATCGAAAGACAGACTTCAATTCTAACACAAAAAATGTTGCTTCTTAAATGACAAGAAAATTATTTGTTATAATTTTATTATTAATTACCGTTAAGCTCTCCGCACAGGAAGTTACTTACAATCAGGTTAAAGCCGAATACGAAGCATTTGAGTATGAAAAAGTAATTCAGTTGTCGAATGCGTTGATCAAACAAGGTGGTATTTCCGATTCGCTTAAAATCGATGTTTATCAGATGAGAGTTGTTGCGTTCTATTCTTTGGGTGATGAGTTATCAACACAAAACAGTTTTAGAGAGATATTAAAAATCAATAAAAACTATTCACCCAATCCTTCAAAAATTTCTCCGCGTTTGATAGCGATTTTTCAGACCGTTAAAGAGAATTACTTAAAATCATTGGCTCAGGAAACTACCAAGAGAGATTCTACCGGTCAGGCCAAAAAAGTTTTTGTTCCTTCTCAATTTAAAAGTTCGGCGCTAAAAAATATTTTTGTGCCGGGATGGGGTCAGATATCAAATGGATATTCAACCAAGGGTTATATACTCTCCGCGGCATCGTCTATAAATCTGGCTGCAATGATCTATTTTATTTTCGATACGAAGAAGAAAGAGAATGAATACTTAAAAGAGATAAACAAAAACCTTATTGAGCCTAAATACAATTCATTCAACAAATCATATAAAATTAGAAATACTCTTATCGCCTCTTACATTATTATATGGCTTTACAGTCAGATCGATTTACATCTGTTAAGCAACGGATTAGAGGATAATAGTAATTCCGGTCAAAGTGAAATTACTTATAGAGGTGCAAACCAGGAATTTCGGTTAAACTGGAGAATACCATTCTCGTTTTAACATAGAATATTTTTCACACACGACGAAAAAAATTCGTATTGAACTATACACTTCTGTTCTGGACAAACACCATTAACGTTCTTTTCTGTTCTTTTTCAGTGTTTCTTTGATAAATCCACATCAGAAATTTAATGGCATTTTAATTGCACCGCTTTAATTACACACACGCTACAAGTTAGTCCTTAAGGTTGGCGAAGGGAAGCAAAATTTTTAATCCTTCGCCTTTTTTTATGTATTCCTATCAAATTATTCTTTTTCTAATATCAAAATTTGAGAGACCTAATTTTTTTTCTTAATTGCAAGGATTCCTTCTTAGGTTTTTAATTAAATCAATAATTCATATATTGAGCCCTCGAAATTGAAACCAACTTGTATCAAAGAGAAACATGGAATTTAAGTTAGAAAAATTTAGCGATGTAACTGTTATACACGTGTTCTTAACCAGAGCAACGTTAACCAAGGCGGTCTCTTTTAAGGATTATGTCTCCGATACAATAACCAGCGGCGCCCATAAAATTATTATAGACCTTAGCATTTGTGAGTATATTGATTCTACTTTCTTAGGGGCAATGGTTGCAATGTTGAAAAAAGTTAATGCATTGAACGGCGATTTGAGACTTGTTTACAATAAAGAAGTTCCTTCATTACTCTTTGTTCTTACCAGAATGGATAAAGTATTCAAAACTTTTACATCACTTGATGATGCGCTGGCAAGTTTTAATGTTTCCGGTAACAAACCTCCGACATTAAACTGGAAATAATTTACCCCGCCACATTTACAATTTTATATACTTTATCAAACTCTCGAACACGATCTTCACAACCAAGCGTAATATCATCTCCTTTTACTGCTTCTGATACGGTTGATTCTCCCCGCATAATTTCCTTTACGGTTAATTCAATTGTTCCGGTTGTATTTCCGATAATATAAATTGAATCGCCGGAAGAAATCATATCAGCTTCAATTTTAATCTGAGCAACTTTACTTTTCTTATAATAGTTAACAACTTTACCCACATAGACCTTTCTTGTTGTAGCAATGCTTCCATAAATGGCCGCATAACTTTCGGAACCAGGAACACCGAAATAAAATCCCGGGGAGAATCCTCTATTATAAACTTTTTCGAGCTCTGTTAAGTAATTTTCTTTTTTCTCTTTTGTGAGGGAACCGGCAAAATAATTATCGATCGCGTTTTTATAGACAGATACAGTTTTGGAAATATATTCGGGACTTCTCTTTCGACCTTCAATTTTAAACGCATCAATTCCCGCTTCAATCAGTTTATCGATAAATTCAATTGTGCAGAGATCTTTCGGGGAGAGAATATAATCTTCTCCAATAATCATAGAATAGTTATCATCTTTATCAACAATCTCATATTCTCTTCTACAAGGCTGAATGCATTCTCCGCGGTTTGCGCTTTTTCCAAAGACTTCGTGACTCATAAAACATCGGCCGCTAACAGCAATACACATTGCACCGTGTACAAATGCTTCTACTTCGATGCTGGTTTTGTTTTTAATCTCAATAATTTTTTCAAGTGTACATTCACGTGCCAGCACAATTCTTTTAGCTCCCAAGCTTTCGTAATACTTTGCCGCTTGTGAATTTGATATTGAAGCTTGTGTACTAATACAGAATGGAATATTGTATTCTTTGCACTTCATTATTGCCGAGGGGTCCCAGCAAATAATCATATCTATACCGGTATCCCGGGCAGATTTTATAATAAGATCAAGTTCATCAAGCTCATTCTCAAAAACTATGCTGTTTAGTGTAAGGTGTGTTTCTACATTACTCTTTTTGCATATTTTAACTATTTCATCAAGATTGGAAAGATCAAAGTTGTTTGCCTTTGCGCGCATGTTCAGATTTTTTAGACCGAAGTAAATCTCATCCGCACCTGCATTTATGGCAGAGTTTAACATCGTCCAGTCACCGGCGGGAGCCAGTAACCGGGGCTTTTTAATTATGCGATTCATTTTTCATCAAACACATTTTTTAATTACTCAATTATAATAAAGCTTTTTCAAATAATGACTAATTATTTTTGTGGAAGCCGATTTAATAGCTAATTTTAAAAACTATGAATAGAAATATTTTCCTTGCACTAATTGGAATAGGAATCGGGGGAATAGGATTCGGGTTAATAACCCCGGTAACGGTAATGTTGCTGGAGAAGAACAGCGCGCCCACATGGATTACGGGCACTTCTACAATGATTGGTTATGCAAGCATTGTTTTGTTCTCTGGCTATACTGGACGATTAATTGAAAAACTTGGCGGTAAAAAAATATTATTAACGGGTTTATTCATTTGGTTCTTGGGTGCACTGGCTCATGTCTTCTGGTATATATATCCTCTTCTTTTTCCAATTAAGTTTATTATGGGTATTGGCGGAACATTTATTTTTGTTTCAACAGAAGTAATTATCAACTATTTCAGCGACGCAACTAACCGGGGTAAAAATATCAGTTTATATGTTGTACTTCTTTCCGCCGGGGTTGCGGTAGGTACGCTGCTTATATGGACTATCAATATTTTGCCATGGCTTCCATTTGTAATCGGAGCTCTCATAATGCTTGTTGTATTCGTTTATGAATTTTTTGTGTTGGAAGATTTCGAGATGAAGATTAATAACGTCTTGAATGAAAAGATGCCTATTTCTAAAATGCCGGTAATCAGTCTCCTCTCCGGAATTATTTACGGATTGTTTGAATCATCGATTATTGTTGCTCTACCAATGTATGGTTTAAGAAACATGTTCACTTCTAATGAGGTGTCTTTCTTTCTCGCGTCTTTTGTAGTAGGGGGAATTATTTTACTCTATATCATCGGTAGGTTTACAGATCGGATTAATAAATATCGATTTCTCATTTTCATATCCGGGTTACTATCTGTCTTTTTTCTGATACCTGTATTTATCTCGCGGTTTGAGTACCTTTTAATGATATTCTTTTTAATGGGGGGAATTATCCCGGCGTTTTATACAGTTGGACTTAATTATACTGTAGAAAAAGTTGATAGCAAATTTATGGCCCAAGCGAATGGTTATTATTTAATGATGTATGGAATAGGAACAATTGCCGGTCCGATCTTAGGATCCTTTACTGTAGAGCTAAATAAAAGTTACGGTTACTGGGTCTTTGCATCGGGATTGTGCTTGTTATTTGTAATTTCTTTCCTCAGAAAGCCCTTCCGGTCAACATGAACTTGCTTATATTATTACTCAAATGATTTTATTATTTTGAGATTGGTTTTATTATAACTATGAAAATCCCTTATGAACAATAAAATTGATAAGATTCTTGAAGAAATTCACGCAATAAGCAACTGCGATGCGGGATACATTTTAAAAACAGAAAAAAAGGTCTTATCTATTTTAGCATCATTTGGATTGAACAATTTAACCGAATCCGATCTTTCGGAGATTAATAAACTGATCTCAATAAATAACATAAATCTGAGAGAAATTTACAAATCGAAATCCTTTATAAATCTTAGTAAACAGCATAGTTTAGTTGCTCTTTATAGAGAAAAGATCTTTGAGCAGAGAAATTCAAACTATTACCTTGTCTTATTCGGCAAGAAAAAACTTCCGGATGCAAAAAAATTATTTACTTTGCTTAGCACCAACATCAATATTCTAAAGAACGAATTTCTAAATCCGGAAAGAAGTAATGAATTAACAATAGAAAATTTATACTCTGAAGCACTAGCAACTATTCCAACTGTTATTTTTTCTACAAACGCCGACGGAACCGAGTATTATTTTATTACAGATTCTGTTAGAAATCTTTTCGGTTACTCACCACAGGAAATATACGACAACAAGCTTTTAATTTTGCGTTCAATAGATGAAGACCATTTTCATAAATTCCGCGGATTTGCAGAGAAATTGAGAACGGGTGAAGTCAGTTCGGTTGAATATCGTATGAAAGACCGCTTCGGAAAAGATCACTGGGTAAGACATTCGGGAATTCCGATAATTCGCGACGGGAAAGTTTTGCGCGTAGTTGGAATGATTAATGAAATTTCTGAAGAGAAAATAACGCAGCTTAAATTGGAAAGCTCCGAAGAAAAATTCAGAATGCTTATTGATACAGCAGATGATCTTATCTTCATACTAAACGGATTTGGATATTTCAGTCTGGTCAATAAAAACGGCGCAACCGCTCTCGGTTATGTACCGGAAGAAATGATCGGAAAACATTTTCTGGAGTTCGTTGATAAAGAAGATGAACCGAAAATCGCAGAAGCGTTTTCCAGGATACTTAGTTCAAATGAAGTAACTACTTTTGAGGCAGTCTTTTTAGACCGTTTTGATAAAGGCGTTACTTTCGAGATTCATGCAAAACCAATGATTAGCGAAGGCGAAGTTTCCGGGATGATTAGTATAGGAAGGAATATTACAAACCGAAAACTTGATGAACAGAAGATACGGGACTTGAATGCTAAACTTGTTGAAGCTAACAGAATAATTTCTATTGAAAGAGAAAGAGCGCGCCACAAAATAAATGTTCTGGAAGAATTGAATAAATTGAAAAGCGAATTTATATCGAACATATCCCATGAATTAAGAACACCGCTTGCTTCAATTGTGGGTTTTGCAGAAACAATTCTCTCGGATCCCGATCTGCCGAAGGAAACCTCAAAAGAATTTAATGAAATAATTCTTAGCGAGGGTAAACGCCTTGCCAAATTGATTAATGATGTGCTGGATTTTTCAAAATTAGAATCGGGCGAGGAAGATCTCAAAAAGGAAAATGTAAATGTTAATGAAGTTCTATATGAAGTTCTTGATCTGTTTACAAAACAAATTAAAGAAAAGGAACTTCATCTATCAAAAGAATTGCCGGAAAATGAAATAAACATTGTAGCTGACCGCACAAGAATTTCACAGGTGATTTTTAATTTGATTTCCAATTCAGTTAAATTCACAAACCAAGGTGGACGAATATTTATTATTCTTGTGGACCACGGAAAAGAAATTGAATTCACGATAACTGATACAGGTATTGGAATACCTGCCAAAGATATTCCCAAATTATTTCAGAAGTTTAGTAAAATTCAAAGACCGGGGGCTCCGCTGATGGGAGCCGGTTTCGGTCTTGTAACTGTAAAACAAATCGTTGAACTTCACAAAGGCGTTATAAGAGTTAAAAGCGAAGAGGATAAAGGTTCAACTTTTATTGTTCGGCTACCTAAACAGTAACTAAAGAGGTCAAATGGACAAACTTATTTTTATTGTTGATGATGAAGAATCAATTCTAAAAATGCTTACTCATTGGTGTAAAACCCAGTGGAATTATAATTTAAGAACGTTTAAAAATGGGAATGATGCATTGTCTGCTCTTCAAGAAAATCCTGATCTGTTACTTCTGGATATAATGCTGCCGGATATAAACGGTAACGATATTCTCCGTGCGGTTAAATTAAAATACCCGCGATTACCTGTTATTATGCTCTCAGCACAGGGAAGTGTTGAAGTTGCACTCGAATCGATTCGATTGGGTGCGTTCGATTATTTCCCAAAACCGATTGATAAGAATCGACTTGAACCGGCAATAAGAAATGCAATTAAAAACTTTGACCTCGAAAGAGAACTCGAAAATCTTAAAGAAAATTTACAAAAGGAATACAGCTTCGATAATATTATTTCTGCAGATAGTAAAATGCAGGAAGCATTCAAAATGGTTTCTAAAGTTTTAGATAACGACATAACCGTTTTGATAACCGGCGAAAGCGGAACAGGCAAAGAACTTATAGCAAGGGCAATTCATTTTAGCGGGAAGAGAAAAAACACTCCATTTGTTGTTGTAAACTGCGCTTCAATTCCCCGTGAACTGCTGGAAAGCGAGTTGTTCGGTCACGAAAAAGGATCCTTTACCGGGGCGCATCAAAGAAAAATCGGGAAGTTCGAACTTGCAAGAGGCGGTACTATTTTCCTGGATGAAATTGGCGAAATGGAAATGTCGCTTCAAGCAAAAATTTTACGCGTAATTCAGCAAAAGGAATTTGAAAGAATAGGCGGTAACGAAGTAATAAAAAGTGATGTTAGAATAATTTCTGCTACCAACAGGGATTTAAAACTCGCAGTTGAATCTAAATTATTCCGCGAAGATTTATTCTATCGACTGAGCTCGTTTCCTATTCATATTCCTCCTCTTAGAGAAAGACGAAAAGATATTGTTGTTTTAATCGATCATTTTCTGAAACACTTTAATGAAAAACTCGGTAAAAAAATTAAACAAATTTCTAAACCGGCACTAAAAATACTTTACGATTATGATTGGCCCGGTAATGTCAGGGAACTTGAAAACACACTTGAAAGATGTATAATCTTAAGTGATGGTGATAATGTAGATGTTGAAGTTCTTCCGCCAAATATTACGTTGCACCTTAAAACGGGTGGACTTGTTAATACAAATAATATTTTTGAAGAAAATTCACCAATAATACCTTTTGAAAAGTTGAAAGAGGAAGCGATTAAACATGCATTAAAAGTTACAGAAAATAATATTGTAGAAGCTGCAAGAAAACTAAAAATAGGTAGAGCAACTTTATATAGACTGATGGATAAATATAAAATTGCTTCCGATAAAAAGTAGGAGATTGAAATGGAAATTATAGAAGAAGTAATTGATGATATTGTCGTTGAAATAATCAATTTGGATAGGGCTACTCTAAGAGAAGCCGATCAATTAAAAAACTTGATAAATGATAAAATTGAGCTCGGCTACAAAAAAATCATTATCGATTTGTCAACAGTAGAGTTTATCGATTCAACATTTCTGGGCGTTCTTGTAAATACTTTAAAAAAAGTTGCAGCTCTCAAAGGGGATTTAAAATTAGTTGGATTCAAGCCGGCTGTTCGCTCGATGTTTGAACTCACAAGACTGTTCAGGGTTTTTGAATCCTTTAGCGATTTACAGGACGCAATTAGAAGTTTTACTAACTAAACAATTTTACAGGGTTATCGTGCCAGTAGATAGTTCAAAATCTCCAAACAAAATTTTATTAGTTGAAGACGAATTTAACATAGCCAAACTTTTTATCTATAATTTGTCTAAAGCCGGATTTGAATGCCAGCATGCGAACAATGGGCGCGAAGCTCTTGAACTTGCCCATAAAAATAAACCCGATATTATTATAAGTGATGTAATGATGCCAGAAATGGATGGATTCGAATTCAGAAAAAAACTTCTTGAAGAAGATGAATTGAAATCAATTCCATTTGTATTCCTTACCGCTAAAGGAGCAGAAGATGACATCCTCAAGGGATTTGATCTCGAAATAGAGGATTATATTATTAAGACCTCCAGCCCCAAAATTGTTATTGCAAAGGTGTCTGCAATTCTTAAGAGTCTTGAAAAAGAAAGAGTTAAGATTGTTGATGAGGTTCAAAAAGCAGCCGATTCTATGGGCGCGAAGGTTGTTCCGGACGAAGCCCCGGGCTTTAATGGATTTAAAATCAAGCACTGGCACCTACCTTTTAAAAATGTTCCTGGCGGCGATTTTATTGATTACATTAAAATTGACGACGATAACCTGGTAATACTTCTTGGCGATGTTATGGGCAAGAGATGGGGTGCATGGTACTTTGCAGTTGCTTATGCCGGTTATGTTAGAAGCGCTACAAGATTTGTTCTTGAATCCGCTAAAGAAAATAGACCGAGCGAAATTCTCCATAAAGTAAATGAAGCGGTTTTTAATGATGAAAGGATTTCCGAAGTTTTTATTACGCTTTCGGTTCTTGTGCTGGATAGAAAAAATAAAATTGTAAGATACTCCGGTGCGGGTGATTTACCTATTGTATTTAAATCGAACGAGGCGCAACTTATTCACTCTACCGGCTTGTTATTGGGATTTAATAAATCCGGACAGTATGAAGATCACGAAATTAAAATAAAAAATGGTGACGAGATTTATATTGTTACCGATGGAATTACGGAAGCAAGAAATAAAGAAGGTGAGCTTTATGGTCACGAGCGCCTTGTTAAGTTTATTGATAGCATCGGTTCAAATGAAGAGCCGGTAGAAAAGATGAAAACCGAAATACTTGGTTTCTCAGGTGGGGAACTTGAGGACGATGTTAGCTTCATTTCCATTAAAGTGCTATAATCTATTCATTTCTTTTTCTATAACTATTAATTATTTGTCCGAAAATAAACGATCCCCGTTTGCTGCCTATCGGAGTTAAACTTACTTCTAAGTCTAACAAATAAAGAATTGAATTATTCGAATACAACACGTAAATTCCATCTGTAAAAGAGTTCAATTCCAAATATTCCAATTCCACTCCTGTTCAGTATCTATCGTTCTAAGAATAATGCAGCGCTATTTACAGCGAAAGTATAACCTCCCCTAAAGAGCATTTAATGCCGGGGGGATTAATTATAACAACAAATTAAAGGAGGTTATTATGAAAATTATCCGCATGAATCTTCTTGATGGAAATTCTCGAAGTAAAACGGCAGCTTTTTTCGATTTTCAAACTCCGGATGAAATAACTATCAAGGGATTTAGATTGGTTAACGGCTCTAATGGATTATTCATTTCGGCGCCGGATTCGAAAGGAAAAGACGGCAAATATTATGAATCGGTTCTCCTTCCAAAGGAACTAAAAAAGAAACTCGAAAAATTAGCTGTTGATGAGTATAACAAATCTAAAAGTTGATTGAGTAATCTGTTATGTCTCAAAAGTAATAATCAACCGATATACCCGGGGATTAAAATGACTATTGGTTGGTGAATTACTTTTGGGACATTCATTTACGCTTTGTAAGCAGCAACAAATTTATTCTTAAGGTATTCAAAATATTCTTTTGTGATAGTAACCTGTGAATAAATATCAGTAATATCCGTGGATTTTATTTTTTCATAGTCTTCTTGTCGTGGCAGTACTATTAATCCCCCCATATCAACGGCGGCGGGACTGATCACAATTTGATTTTCTCCTTTTGCAAAATACTGTTTTGGGCGATGAAGTCTTCTGGGAAAAATAAAAACTTGCCAGCGCTCTTTTTCAAATAAGCTTATTATATTAACCATTGGTTCTTCATCAGGTTTGGAAATATTCTTAAATGAGCGAATAAATAATTTGAACGCTTGTAGTAGCTCGCTTTTACTATCGGACTCTAATAAAAATCCGAATCTTAAATACTCCTCGATAAAAGTTATTTCCAATCCGTCCGACCTGATTATATTTTTTTCATCAGATTTTTTTAATTGCAGAACATCATTTTCAATTGGAAGAATCCTCTTTGATGCTGCCTGAAAATGTAAATGATCCGGTGCTGAGGCTCCGCATCTTGGACCATTGTAAAACAAACTGAAGCGGAAACCTAATTTCTCTGAAATATCCAGCATATCATCAAAGTTAGCTGTAATGTTTTGAGGAATATGTTTTTTGTGAACTATTGTAAAATGTTCTTCGAATATTGGATATGGATTGCAAAGAATTAAATAATGTTTACCATATTCAAGTGCTTTCTGCTCGGCCGGCAGATTGTTTAAACAAAGAAAACATGGACGTTTATTTATTGTTGCATCACTTACATCTGCAGATGTAGAAATTATTCTTACCGGATTGTTCTGGATTACTATGTTAATTCCATCTATTTCTAAATCACGAACTACAACACCGGCGAGACCATCATAATTATTTTTTAACAACGACCAGGTTTGTTTCTGCTCTTCCATTAATTTTTGAGCAGCCAGAGCCCATAAACTTAAATCGGCACTCTTTTCTTTATGATTATTTAATATCATAAACCGTATTCAATTTTCGTTATTGAATTTGATCCGTTTAGAAATCTCTATTGAGCGTAATCTGTCTTTATAATTATTGTTTCTGTTTTGTTTTTCGATATCAAGATCAGAGTCTGAATTTCCTTTCCATCTTCTGCAGATATAAACCGGCTCATAAATTCTACCGATTTTGTATTCTCTCGAAATTGTAATTCCCAGAAAATAATCTTCTCCATAACTTACGTTTGGAATATGTATTGTTCGGAGAAGGGGAGTATAAAAAGCTCGCGGCGCACCCAGCCCATTAATGCGGAGAGCATTATTTGTTCCGTTCTCAGCGCTCCATTCTCTGTGATCAATTAACCCGGGTGGAATCTGATTAAGATTAAAATCGGTAAGAATATAAGAACCAATTACCATTGCACAGCAATCTTTATGAAACAAATCAATAATATTTTGAAGAGTGCTGCTGTCTTTGTAAATATCGTCGCTATCAAGTTGAACAGAAAATTTTCCGCAGCCGGTATGTTTTACGGCAAGGTTCCAGCATCCCCCAATAAGCAAGTCTTCTCTTTCAGGTATTAAATGAATAATATTTTTGAAGCGTTCTGTAAAGTTTCTTATAATATCTGTTGTTCCATCTGTGGAATGATTATCAACTACAATAATATTGAAAGGGAAGTTTGTCTTTTGATTAATGGCGGAATTCAATGCATCGGAAATTGTTTTTGAACGGTTCTTTACCGGAATTATTATTGAAGCTTCATTTTCAAATTTGTGTTCAGATAAGTTAATTTTTCTTTGTAAGGGATTGATAAAAGCGTTTATACTTTTTAAGTGTTCCGTAACAGCCGATTCCATCTCTATTTGAACATCTCTGTTTTGGGGATCAACATAGTCGAATTGTTTGATTCCCGATTTACGGAAATCAACTTGTTCTGCAGAATATAAGAATTCCGGTACGCGGAATATCGGTTTGTCTTGTGAAATATTTAAACGGAGAGAGTATAGACCTGCAAATTTGTATCCGCCCTTTACTTTTTTTGAAGCCGATTTAAAAACACCCGCATCAAATAATAAGACGGTACCAAAATCAAAATCGTCACGCAAACTTCCGGTTTGGTAATCAATCAAAGGATGTGGCTT
>JAGXSM010000265.1 GCA_018333725.1 Melioribacter sp.
GGACTTGTATACACATACCGTTCAGATTCATTGTAATTATTCATTGCGAAGTAACTTCCATAAGCCTGGCCAAAGAAATTGAATTTATCCACTTTATAATTGAGGTAGGCGCCGCCAAAGCTGTTTTTATTTGATGATGAACTTAAACTTATCATTCCGCTTGTATTACTGAAGGTTTCTCTTTTTGTAATAAGGTTAAGGATATAAGTTCCGCCCTCCGCACTCTCTTTTGCGCCAGGTGCAAGTACAACTTCAACCTGATCGATCATCGTAGCGGGTAATTGCGCAAGCATTTCTGCCGGCATGTTATACTCGTGACCGTCCATTTTTATTTTAATCGGTTGACCGCGGACAGTTATTTTATTTGTAGAAGGTTCAACCTCCACAAGTCCCGAATTTTTAAGTGCCTCGGTTACAGATCCGGCATTTCCGGGAAGTCGATCCATGTTAATTACCTGACGGTCTGCGTAAAATTCTACAGCAGGTTTAATTGCTTTAACAACTACCTCCGGTAGATCGATTGTCGTTCCCATTAATTTAATAAGTCCGATGCGGGATGATTTTGAAACGTCAACCGAATCGATTAATTGAGACTGATAACCGACCATTGAGAATCTAACTTTTACATTACCTTCAGGAATATTTTCGACGGTGAAATTTCCTTTAGCATCAGAAGCAGCACCGGCTATCTGATTCCCGGTAGTACGAGATAGAATTAATACCGAAGCACCAACAAGAGGTTCGTTGGATTTGAAATCTACAACTGTACCTATTAAACTGAATTTTTCTGATTTGTTCTGAGCAAAATTAAATGAGGTGATTAAAAGAATAAATAAGAAGAATAATACGCGGGACTTCATTTTCCCCCTGAGTTTTGTTTGATTATGAGTTATAAAAGAAGTAGAAAACTCTAATGTCCTTTCCTTAATAGTTTCTTTTTCTGTTATCAACCTAATCTTTTATAAATAAAATTTCAATTTATTTTTTTTCTTCGTCAGGTAAATACTCTAATATATCGCCCGGTTGACAATTGAGCACTTTACAAATAGCATCAAGCGTCGAAAAACGAATAGCCCGTGCCTTCTCGGTTTTTAGAACGGAAAGGTTTGCCATTGTAATATTCACCTTTTCGGCCAGTTCGGTTAAACTCATTTTACGTTTTGCCATCATAACATCAAGGTTTACTCTTATCATATAATCGCCTCACACAGTTAGATCATTTTCTTGTTTAATATTTGCGGCTTGTATAATTATTTCTCCAATTACAAATAAAAACAATCCGATTACTATTACAGGATTAAAAACCATACTCAAAATCATTGCTGCTTTAAAAAGGATATCGATAATCCATGATACCGATAAATCCAAATTTGGTGCTGATACTATAGTCATTAAATGATAAACAAAAGTTAGTGCTAAAATAATTTTTGCTGTACTTTTAAGGTAAATTCCATTCTCTTCAACAAAAGGATTATTATTAAATACATTCTTAATGAACTTTGTCATCAGCGTTAGTATCATATATAAACCCGCTACTATTACTAAATCGAATAATATGATTAAAACTATCATAAGTACATTTTCTGAATATGCCTGTTCGAAATGAGAATCAAGAATATTAAAGACATCAAAATTCTTTAATTCATTTTTACCTTCATACAGTGGAATAATTTTTAGTATTGTGAATAACAAAACAACTATTGGTAATAATTTTTTAAATATATCCAGATATGCATAAACTGTTTTTACTATCCAATTTTCTGTTAATGATTTCATTTTGACCCCTCTATTAATCTTACAACTGATTTTCTGATATCAACCTAATGAAATGATTTCGTTTTGTCAAGAATATTTTACTGTTTATCAATAAATTATTCCCTGTACTCGATAATTATTGTTTTTGGCGTTTTTTAGCTATTTTTCACTTGTACTTTTACCAGATTGAGGTTGAAATGAAGAAATCGATTCTATTAATTCTTATCGGCAACAGGAAGGATTCTGCTGTTAAGGTTCAGCAGATTTTAACCGGCTGGGGATGCACAATAAAAACACGTTTGGGATTACACGATGGTGTTCTTGATAATTGCTCTGATTCTGGATTATTGATACTTGAGATTTGCGGAACAGGTGAACAAAACCACGAGCTTGCGAGAAAAGTTTCTGTACTGCCGGGTGTCTCTTCCAAACTTGTAGAATTGGAAGTTGAAAGCTGACTTGAATTGTCGTTGAGTATCAAAAATAAATCTGTAAAAAAATAGCACACAGATTAAACTGATCAAACAGATATAAACAGATTTTAATTACCGGGCACTAATTTCCTTTAGTACACGAAATAACTCGTTCGCTCTTTCGGAACTGATCAGCAGATTTTTCCTGTTCTTAAGATGTATGTGAACACCGACTTTTCCTTTCATAATATAACCTGTTGTTTTCCATCGTATCGAATAACGCAATCCCCATCCGCCGAAATCAATTATCGGATTAAACTCTTTTATCTCGAATGAGTCGATATCATTAATAAGCACTTCCCTTTTAGCCATCGGGTAAAAGCGAATTAAGATTTTTTCGCTATCTACTTGTACAGTAAGTTTTGTAACACTGAAAAGCCAGATAAGGAAAATCATTAAAGGAATCACAAGGAATGACATTACAATCAGCCATGTATCAGAAAGCGGATCAGAACCGACTGGTTTTTTCCAGACCAATTGACTATAAAGCGAATAGAGCTGAAACAAAATAAATCCTGTGCAAACCGGAGTAATTAAAAAAAGATTCCATTTCTGATTGAAACGCTCTTCTTCAAAGAATAATGCTTTTTCACTTTTCATTTAATCCCCATTTATTTCTATTAAACGTTTTATGGTTTTTCAACTCTCTTAAAGCATCGTTAGCAATCCAGCGGGCAGATTTAGAATCAATTAATTTTATTTCCTCGGCTAATTGAATTGCCTGTTCATTTAAAAAACTACTCCGTTTACCAATTTGACGCAGCGACCAATTAACGGCTTTCTTCACAAAATTTCTCTCGTCTGTAGAGTATTTTTTAATCAATGGAAAAAACTGCAGAAATTCTTCATCATTTCTTTTTTTATCGTGAACAGAAAGGTATGCAATCAACGAAAATGCTGTCCTTCTTATAAATTCCTTTTTATTTTTTGCCCACCGGAGAATCAAATCATAAGCATAGTCGGTTTTACGGATAAGGTTGGAACATGATCCGTCAACAATATCCCAGGAATTGAAATCCTTAACCCATTCGTTCAAAATTGATTTAGTAGTAAGTTTGGGATCTGCAATCATTGTTGCAACGTGTCGTGCTTCGTGATAACCGCTTTTCCACAGTTTCAATGCAAGCACGTGATTTCTTCCGATCTTTTTTGCAAGCTTTCTCATAACAGGAACATTAACACCGAATGCTTTATCAACATTTATCCCGAAACGTTTCATTCCTTCGCGATTATACTCACTTCCGTTCTTCTTTAATTCCGAAATAATTTCTTTGACGGTCATTTTTAAAGATTTACCTAATTAAAAGAGATTCGAAAAATAGATTTTGTTTATTTACATTTGATACCAACTTAAGACTTATATTACTTCTTTTCAACGATGAATTACTATCAATATTACCGCGGGTCAAAAATGAAAAATGCATCTTTAATTCTGTTTCTTTTAATGTTCACAAACTCTATTTATTCACAGGAGCCGACCAAAAAATTACGAGCTGTCGATAATGGAATTAAGGTCGGCACTTTGTTGCCCGGAAAGTTAAACGCCATAACAGATGTTTCGGGTGTGCTTGTAGGAAATAAAACTCTTATCACGGGAGATAATATAAGAACGGGGGTTACTGCTGTTTTACCTCATGAAGGTAATCTATTCAAAGAAAAAGTTCCGGCTGCAATTTATGTGTTTAATGGATTCGGAAAACTTGCCGGTTATACTCAGGTTGAAGAATTAGGAAATATTGAATCCCCTATAATTCTCACAAATACTTTGAGTGTTGGAGAGGCAGTAAAAGCAACTGTTAAATATGTTCTTAATATAGTTGGCAATGAAGATGTGCGTTCGGTTAATGCCGTTGTTGGCGAAACTAACGACGGATATCTTAATGACATCCGGGGAATGCATGTAACCGAACAGGATATTATTGATGCGATTGAATCGGCAAAATCAGGAAGGGTTGAAGAAGGATCAATCGGTGCCGGAACAGGTACGGTTGCATTCGGATTAAAAGGGGGAATTGGAACGTCATCCAGACTGGCAACTATCGGTAATAAGACTTACACGGTGGGAGTACTTGTTCAAACAAACTTCGGGAGAGAATTAATTATAAAAGGAATACCTTACACAAAAGAAGTGAAGCATGAGGAAGTAAAGCGGAAGGAAGATGGTTCATGTATGATTGTAATTGCCACCGATGCACCTCTTACAACACAGAACCTAAAGCGTTTAGCTAAGCGGTCATTTATAGGAATGGGACGGACAACAACTGTTATGTCCAACGGATCAGGGGATTATGCTATAGCGTTTTCAACAGCTTATAAAATTCCACATGAACCGGTTAATCAAAAATATGAAGTACCGGGTCTTATTGATAACAATGTAATGACGATTTTATTTCAGGCGGTAGAAGAAGCAACTCAGGAAGCGATTTACAACTCGCTGTTTGCAGCAACAACTATAATGGGATTCAAAGGAAGAGTTGTTGAATCCATTTCTGCTGATAGAGTTAAAAAATTATTACTAAAGTATAACAGCAATTAATTATTCGCCGGCAGCTAATCTCATGTATCAATCACCAAACCGTGAGTTAACCGCATTATTATAAATTGAACCGAACGAGTAAGAAATACCAATTCCAAAATTATAAGAATATTGAGTAGCAATTTCTTTTCTGGCAAGAAGAACTTCATCAAGCGATGCCTTACCGCGAGGCAGAGCTAACTGATTATTAATTTTTGAATATCCGCCTCTCACATCAAATGAAAACCCTTTTAGCAATCGGACAGAAATAAATCCATCCGTGCTTAATGAATAGAGATTAAAATCATGCAGATAATTTGAACCACTTAATCGGAATCCGGCATTTCCCCATGGTTCAATCAACTCGAACGAAAAGCGAAGTAAATGACTTAATAGGGTTTCCTGCATCTTAAAATAAATCGTTTCCAGTTCATACTTATTATGGTTTATATTAATTCTATACTCTATACGGAATTGTCTCTGGTTAGCTTCCGAATAAGGGAAAAAATTGTATTCAATTCCGGGTGCTATACTAAAAGCCAGATTTAAATTACTGTAAGTAGATTTAGTAAGAGAGGACCATAATCCCCACGACCAGTTGCCGCTAATTGATCCGATATAAGACGCTGAAATGTTCTGTCTTCTTGAAATACTTGTAATTTTTGTATCTCCGTAATCGTAATAACTCTCGTTATAATTAAATGAGGTATAAAGATATATTTTGGATTCTGCTGTAATTCTATTGATTGAAATAGCACTACCGATATTTCCATGTTTGGCTGTCTGCTGACCGCTAAGAGATGTATTGAGACTCGTTCTGAACACCCACGAATCCCAGTCATCAGTAATTTCTGTTGCGGGGGAATCACCATTTCCATCTGTGAATGTAATTTTCATTCTATCAGAAACAGGCGATTTGAAAATATATTTTGTTAGTCCGGCTTTTAGTGCTTCAACCATTTTAGCCCGGCGCTGATCCTCTGAATCAATCTGGTTGATATTATATTTTATTGTATCATTCATACCGGCAAAATTTCTTTGACCCATAAAAAGAAGTAAATATTCTCTACCGCCCGAACCGGTTCTCTGATCAGTAAAAAGAATGTGGATATCCGCTTCGGTTCTATCGTTTACATAATTAATAATGGGTATTTGTTCTCTTACATAATTCAGATCGCACCGGCAGTCGAAAAACACTTTGGGCGCACCGCTCTTAATAGAGTTCTGTGAATTAATTTGCATTGAAGCAAATAGAAATATTAAAGCAAAAGATGTTATTGTTTTTTTCATACAATCCGAATTTCCAGTGATTAAAAATTTTGGAATGCAAATTAATAAGAATTGAGTAATGCAACAAAAAGCCCTCCGAAGAGGGCTGTAAAAAAATTTATTAATTCGAGATGATAATTGTTGATCCGCTACCGCTGTTACCAAACCTTGGATTAACTATGTTATTATAAATCGATCCAAAAGAATAAGAGATCCCGAAACCGCCCCAGTATGAATACCCGGTTTCAAGCTGGCGTCTTTGTAACAGCACTTCTTCAAGAGAAGCACTGCCGCGTGGCAGTGAAATCTGGTTTCTTATCTTTGAGTAACCCCCATAAACACTAAATGATAATCCTTTTACAATTTTCCAGGATACGGTTCCAAATAATTCTATCTCGTATTTGTTCATATCATGAAAATAATTTGCACCGGTTAACGTTAAACTTGTACTCCCCCACGGTTCAATAATTGATAATGTAGAAGATAGTTCCTGGCTAACCAATCCTTCGTTTGTTTTAAGAAATATTGTTTCTTCAAAATACCGGTTATAAGTTGGAGAAATTCTATAATTTATTCTTAATTGCCTTGCATTCGATTGTGAATAAGGAAACACATTATACTCAAGCGCCGCTGCCAGATACCCGCTGAATGAAATATTTGAATATGTAGAACGGAAAGCGTAAGCATTAAAACCCCACGACCAATGATCGTTAAGTGAAAAATAGACCGTTCCGTTAAAACTCTGATTGCGCGATACACTTTTTATTTCTATGATTGATGATCCATCATCATACTTAAAATTATTTTCGGAATATGAGCTGGAAAGTTTTAGATTAATTTTAAGATCCTCGGTAACTCTGTTTGCGCTGAATGATCCGTTAAACCAGTTATAATTACTTCTTTCTTCTCCATTGATACGGCTATTTAAACTAGCCTGGAAAAACCAGAAATCCCAATCATCTTTTGGTTTTTCAGATTGCTGTTTTGGAACGGCAAAAGATATTGTCATCTGATCGGCAACTCTGGATTTACCTATGTATCTAACGAGACCAATCTTAAGTGCATTTACGGTTTTCTCACGTATTCCGTTATGTGAATCGGTCTGATCAGTTGCAAATTTAACTGTATCATTCACTCCATTAAATTGATTCTGCCCGATAAAGAAAAGCGAATATTCGGTTCCGGATGCGCCGGTTCTCTGCGAAACAAATAAAATATGAACATCGGAATCTTTTCGGTCATTAACATAATTTACAATCTGAATCTGTTCCTTAATGTAATTGATGTCGCACAGACTGCAATCGATATAGACCTTTGGTGCGCCCTCTTTAATTAAACTCTGATCTAATTGTGAATAAACCGGTGATGCGATTACGCATGCAATTACAACGTAGAAAAGGATTCTGGCAATACTCATATTCCCCCCGATGTGGTTTAGGATTAGTTGAACTCTAATAACTGTTAACATGCTGCATAACTAAATTATTGTAATACCGAGAACATATCAAGAAAAAATTTAATCGGGGTTAATACTCACCCATTTATTTTATTAAGAATTGAGATTTGTGCCGAGTGGTAAATATTGTGTTGAATAAGTCCGGTAATCATGGTTTGATAAGAAATTCCGGTACCGAGCGGTGCATTTCTTTCTATACCGATAACTTCATCTAAACTATTTTCGGGAAAACCCTTTATGGTATTATAAGTTGACAGGGATTGATTAAGAAAACTATCTACTAATTCTTTCCAGCTCAAGTGCTTATAATCCGATGCCAAAGGCCAATCACACATCTCCGGTTCTTTTGGTGATTCGCCAAGTAAGCGGCTGTTTACTTCTTCAGTCCATGCCCACATGTGTAAAATAATCTCTTCAATTGAATGCGTTGATGGTGAGACCTTAATATTGATTTTTTCCGGGTTAACTGAATCCAGAATAAATTTAACGGAAGAACCGTGCCATGGATCGCCGAATATCGAACTATAAAACTCCTCTGCTATATTTTCTGTTCCAGTCATATTAATATCTAATTGTTTTCCCACTCGCCGGTAACTTTAATTTTATCATCTGCACCAAACAAGATTAGAATATCATCGGCGCCAATTACATATTGAGGATTAGGTAGAATATAATTGTTCGATTCAATTTCATCTTCCGTGTATGGAGAATTATTCCGTTTTATCATCAATATCTCCAGTCCGTAGTTATTTCTTAATTTGATATCGGCAATTTCTCTTCCTATAAATTCTTTCGGTGGAGATTTTTCAACAATTGAATATCCCTCAATTACCTTAGTAAATTTATTAACGCTTATCGATTTTAGTTCTCTTGCAAATCCTTCCACAACATTGTATTTAAAGCTCTCCCTGTTATAAGCAGCAATAACATCCTGTCTCCGTATAATTCCAATAATTTTATAATTGTTAACAACCGGAAATTCATCGGAATCTTTATTCTCAAAAAGCTTCATTACATAATCCAGATTCTCCGTTTCCGAAACAGTAATAACATCTTTAGAGGCAATATCTCTGGCTACAAGAACCTCTCTTATATGTTCATACTCTGTTATAATCGGTTTTATTTCCGAATTAGTAATTTTACCTACAATATTTCCTTTCTGATCAGTAGTATAAAATGTGTTGTATTTACTCTCCATTAATGCACTTAATACTTTGGGGAGCGGGGTTTCTTCAGGAATAAGAACTATATCTTTCTGCATAACCTCTTGAACCTGAATAGATCTTAATAATAATACTTCTTTGGATTGAGCAAGCTTATATCCCTGTCTTTCAAGATGTTTTTCGTGAACTGATTTCTTAAGTGATATTTGCATAACCATGGTGCTGGCAACTACGGCAAGCATCAAAGGTAGAATAAAGGAATAATCTTTTGTCATTTCAAATATTATAAGTATTGCAGAAATAGGAATTGAATTAATTCCTCCGAGGACGGCTCCCATTGAGACGAGTATAAAAGCAGTAGTATCAAATTGAAATCCGAAGAAATAATTTAATCCCACCGCATATAAATATCCGAGCGAAGCGCCAATAAATAATGATGGTGCGAAAACTCCGCCGAATCCGCCAGAGTTTAATATCAGCGGGACAAGAAATATTTTTAAAGCGAGCAGAACAAGAACTGTTTTCCAGGATAACAAGTTGGAAAGAATATTATTAATGCCCACATAACCGATTCCAAAAATATCTTTATAAAAATATCCACATACACCCATAATTAAACCAACCAGCGTCATTACAATCCATTGCGGATATCTCTTTAAGATTTTTTTCTTGAATATAGGATCCAGTGCATGTGAATAACGAATGAAGAGGAGAGAAATTAATCCTGCTATTATTCCAAGTATTGCATATAAGTATAAATGTTCATAACCACCAACGTCGGGACTGTTAAAAACAAATACTGATTTATTGCCAAGGAAAATTCTTGATATTGCACTGGATGTAACAGTTGCAAGAATTAATGCAGAAAAGGTAGCGGTCTGAAATTCATTCAGTAAAATTATTTCGAGTGCAAAAAAGATTCCTCCCAATGGAGTATTAAATATTGCGGCAATAGCAGCGCCTGAACCGGCGGCAGTAAAAACTCTTTTACGCGAATCGGATAACTTGAACAAATGGGCTAACTTATTTGCAACACCTCCCCCAAGCTGAGCTGCCGGAGCTTCGGGACCCATTGTGTTGCCGGAACCGATGCTGATTACCGGTGCAAAGAAATGGAAAATTGTATTGCGAAATGGTATTACCGATCCTTTTGTAGCAACAGATTTAATAACTTCTACAACACCTTTTTTTGATGCAATATCCGGTGCAGCAAGTATCATCATACTTTGAATGAACATTCCGATTGCCGGCAATGCAATTACGGCGGCGGCTCCTAAAAAATATAATCCTCCGGCTGTCTGTTCAAAAAATATTTCATTAAAAAATTCAATCGAGTGGTGAAAAAGAACTGTTGAAAAACCAACTACCGCACCCGTTATTATAGCAAGGAAAATAAAAGAAGTGTAATCGGTTCTAAAAATTGCATGATATGTTTTTCTTACAACATTAATAAGTGCGGTTCGAAACATGCTTATATTTAATTTCATCAACTTTTCTTCTGCATAATTCAGTCTAAATTTAACCAAAATTAAAAAAACATAGTAATTATTATATCCATTCATTTTTAATAAAGGAATTAGCAATAAATGTTTTATGGTGGCTTTTTATGTAATAAATA
>JAGXSM010000266.1 GCA_018333725.1 Melioribacter sp.
AAAGTTAAAGGTGCAGCACGCTGGATTGATCTCGGGTTTATTCAATTTCAACCGTCCGAAGCCGCAAAGTTAATTCTGATAATGCACCTTGCAATGATGATAGACAAGTTTGACGAGAAGATAACGGATTTCAAAGAAGGATTTGGTTTCACATTAATCTGGATTGTAATTATAAGTTTCCTTGTTCTCATTCAACCGAACGTAAGTACCAGCTTTATAATTGCAGCAACCGGATTTGCATTGTTATATGTAGGTGGAGCTAGAATAAAACATATATCGTTCACGTTTCTTACAGCGGTTGGTTTTGCGAGCATTGCAATTGCAATATTAAAACATGCACGGGAAAGAGTCCTGTCCTACTTTCAAAGCTTAATAACAGGTAATGATATAAATACACAGGTGACACAAGCAAAGATTGCATTGGGTAGCGGAGGATGGTTGGGAATTGGTCTGGGGCATAGCCGGCAGAGCGATTTGTTTCTACCGGAATCTTACGGCGATTTTATCTTCTCAATTCTGGGCGAGGAATTGGGTTTAGCCGGCACTATTACTGTATTGTTTGCTTATCTGTTTCTATTTGTAATCTGTCTTGTTATTGCAAAAAAATCTCAGGACAAATTCGGTCAGCTCCTTGTGTTTGGATTAGGATTTAACATTCTCTTAAGTGCATTTATAAATGCTGGAGTAGTAACGGGTTTATTACCAACAACAGGTATAACATTACCATTTATAAGTTTTGGCGGAACATCAATTATCCTGTTTGCTGTATCAGCCGGAATTATTGTAAATGTTGCACTTGAATCGTTCAAAACTGAAGAACTAAAAATTGCACAGGTAGGATGAGTTCAACAAGAATATATCGTTTTCTTTTAGCTGGTGGCGGAACAGGCGGACACATTTATCCGGCTCTCGCCGTTGCTCAGCAAATAAAACTTCTTAAACCGGAATCGGAAATATTGTTTGTCGGGACTAAAAAGAAAATTGAATCCAGGGTTGTTCCCCAGTATGGTTTTGATTTCAGGTCAATCTGGATTAGCGGCTTTAGCAGAAAATTAACTATGGAAAATATTCTCTTCCCGCTAAAAGTAATTGTCTCTATGATTCAGTCTCTTATGATAGTAATGAAGTTCAAACCGAGAGTTGCAATTGGTAGCGGTGCATATGTATCCGGACCGTCAATCTGGGCATCATCGGTATTCGGATCAAAAATTATTCTGCTTGAACAAAATTCTTATCCCGGTATTACAAATAGAATTTTAGAAAAGAGGGCTGAAGAAATTCATATCACCTTCGATGAATCAAAAAAATATTTTAGAGAACATAAGAAACTAAAACTTACCGGTAATCCCGTTAGAGTAAATCTTAAAATGATTGAACGGAGTGAAGCATTAAAGCAATTTGATCTTGCGACTGATAAGAAAACGATTCTAATACTTGGCGGAAGCGGCGGTGCACGCAGCATTAATGATGCTATAGCAAATTCGATCAATGAATTAGTTGAAAATAATATTCAGGTTATCTGGCAGACTGGAGAGTTGTATTACGAGGGAAATAAAAAGTACAATAATAATATGATTAGAGTGCTTCCTTTTATTGATGATATGTCTGCGGCATTTTCTGCATGCGATCTTTTAATTGCAAGAGCAGGAGCTACAACCATTACTGAAGTTTCGTTTCTCGGTATTCCGGTTGTTTTTGTTCCGTCTTCAAATGTTGCGGCTAATCATCAATATAAAAATGCAAAAGCTATTAGTGATCAATCTGCAGCAATTTTAATTGAGGATAAGAACTTGAAATCGAGTCTGGTTAAAACGGTTATTGGTGTGATAAACGATGATAAAAAACTTGATGAGTTGAAAAAAAATATTTCTGCATTTGCTAAACCAAATGCAGCGCTTGTTATTGCAGAAAATGCAATTAAAATGGCTGAGATAGTCTGATAGCAAAAAGATAGAAAAGGAATTCTGATTATGATGATGAAAACTGTAAAGAATGTTCACTTTATAGGAATAGGTGGAATCGGTATGAGCGGTATTGCAGAGATCTTATTGAGTCAGGGTTTTAAGATAACAGGTTCAGATCTTAATAAAACCGAAGTAACAGACCGACTCGAAAGTCTCGGTATAAAAATATATGAAGGTCATTCAGCAGATAATTTAACGGATGCAGATGTTGTAGTTTATTCATCTGCTGTAAAACTCGATAACCCTGAAGTTAAAGCTGCGATCGAACGAAAAATTCCTGTAATCAAAAGATCCGAAATGCTTGCTGAGTGTATGAGAATGAAGTACGGTATCGGAATTGCCGGAACTCATGGTAAAACCACTACAACCTCGATGGTGGGACTCGTTCTAACCGAAGCCGGTATCGATCCAACAATTATTGTCGGCGGAAAACTGAGCAGTCTTGGCGGAACTAATGCTCGTCTTGGATATGGAGAATACATTGTTGTAGAAGCCGATGAATTCGACAGAACTTTCTTAAAACTTACCCCTGTTATTGCTGCTCTTACAACACTTGAACGAGAGCACTTAGATACATACAAAGACCTTGATGATATCAAAGGTGCATTCGTTGAGTTTGCCAACAAAGTTCCTTTCTTCGGTTTCGTTGTTTTGTGTCTTGATGAACCGGCGCTTCAGGATATTATTCCTCTTATCAATAAAAAAATATTTACTTACGGTTTAACTCCGCATGCAGATATTCGCGCGGTCGGTATTACACATAAAGAAAGATCAACAGAATATACTCTTTTTTATAAAGGCAAGGAACTTGGTAAAATTAAACTGAATATTCCCGGATTGCACAATGTAAGAAATTCATTGGTAGCAGTAACAATTGCTCACGAAATGGGAGTCGATTTTGAAATTATTAAAAAGGCTCTCGAATCATTTACCGGTGTTTACAGACGGTTCGAGAAAAAGTACGATAACGATATTATGGTAATTGACGATTACGGTCATCATCCGACCGAGATAAATGTAACGCTCGATGGAATAAGAAGAGGATGGAATAGAAGATTGGTTGCGGTTTTTCAGCCGCATCTTTATTCACGTACAAAGGATTTTTATTCAGAGTTCGGAAGATCGTTTCTCAATTCCGACATATTCATCTGTACGGATGTTTACCCGGCAAGGGAAAAACCGATAGAAGGAATTACTGGTGAAATGATTGCCGATGTAACAAAAAAATTCGGGCATAAAAATGTTTTCTATGAACCCGATAAAACAAAGGTGCCGGATCTTCTTAAGAAGATTTATAAAAAGGGTGATATTGTAATCACTCTTGGTGCCGGTGATATCTGGAAATTCGGCGAAAAATTTATTGATATGATTAAAACAAAGAATTAATGACTAAAAAACAGAAAATATTTAATCTCTCTGTAATGATTATTATGATCGGAGCGCTTGTTTATTTTACTCTTGCACTTCGGGAATCTGATAAGATCAAAGTGGAAATAATCTCGCTCGATGGAAATATTCATTTATCGAAAGAACAATATTTTGAATTCTCCAATCTTCTGGATAAGACACAGTATTCCAACCTCACTTTACAGGTAATTAAAGATAGAATTCAAAAACACCCTTACATAGCAAGAACAGACGTAAGATACGATGGAAGCGGTAAAGTATCAGTAAGAATTTCGGAGAAGGAATTTGAATCGATTGTGTTAATAAATGATCAGCAATTTCTGCTAACAGAAGATCTTCAAATTCTGCCGCTTCTTTCCAAAACCAAAAAAATTGATTATCCGTTTATATCAAATCCGGTTCTTGAAAAAGTTGAACCGAAAAAATTTTATAGAAATAATAAGGATCTGCTTACAGCGGCAAAGATTATTTCAACAGTTAAGTTGATTAATCCGGAATTGTATGATGCGCTTAATGTAGTCGATTTGCAAAATGGTGGAGATATTACACTCGATTTTTCAATTCTTAATTATCCTGTAATAATTGGAAGAGGTAGCGAAGTTAGAAGAACTATTTACTTCAATAATTTCTGGACTTACCTGAAAGGAAAAGAGATAAATAACATTATGGAATATGTCGACATGAGATTTTATGGGCATGTTTATTTAGGAATTCAAGAAACCTCAACAGAGGGGAATAAAAAGTCATGAAGAAAAATATTATAGCCGGATTGGATTTAGGAACAACAAAAGTTTGTGCAGTAATAGCGGAAAAAACCGACAACTCAATAAACATTCTTGGTTTCGGTGTTGCCCCTGCGGAAGGATTAAACAGAGGTTTGGTTGCAAACATTTCTAAAACAGCCGAAGCAATTACAGAAGCAATGAGCATTGCATCAAACCGCGCCGGACTTACTGTAAAAGAATTAAATGTTGGTGTTGCCGGAGAACATATTACAAGTCTAAGGCATAGAAATTACGTTACAATAAATAATCCTGAACATGAGATTGCTGCAAGTGATCTGGAAAGATTAAAATCCGATGTGCTTACAATTAGAATTCCATCCGATCGCCAGATACTCCACATCATTCCGGAAGAGTACTTTGTAGATTATCAAGGTGGAATAGACGACCCGATTGGAATGTCCGGTCAGAGATTAGAAGCGGTTAATCACGTTGTGCTTGCATCTGTTCCGGCTATTCAGAACATAAAAAAATCTGTTGAGAGAGCCGGTTTCATTGTAAAAGATTACATCCTTCAACCGGTTGCATCAAGTTTATCTGTTCTGGAAGAAAACGAAAAAGACCTGGGAATATTGTTGATTGATATCGGCGGGGGAACAACTGATATAGCTATTTATCATAAGAAAGCAATTAAGCATACAAAAGTAATTGGCGTTGCCGGAAATCAGGTTACAAATGATATAAGAGAAACATTAGGAATTGTTACAACCGATGCAGAAAAACTTAAGAAGGAATATGGATATGCAATAGAAACTGCCATTGTTAAAGACGAAGATATTTTTATAAAAGGTGTGGGTGCCCGGGGAAATATTAAAATTCCTGTTACGCTTCTTACACAAATAATTAGTGTTAGAATGAGAGAACTTTTTTCCTTAATTGAAAATGAGCTTCGTAACAGCGGATTTAAAAATAAAATTAAAGCCGGTGTAGTATTAACAGGTGGAGGATCACTTCTTAAAGGATGCACAGAACTTGCTGAAGATGTGTTCGGACTTCCGGCAAGAATTGGTGTTCCGCTTGAATTAGGTTCGGGTTTATCTAACGAAGTTGAAAGTCCGGAATTTGCAACAGTAGCCGGTCTGATAAAAGGAATTCCCGGTAAATCATCTTCGGAAGGATTTACAACAGTAAAAACAACATCAAAAAAAATAGATTTTGGAAAAGCATTTAAAAAAGTTCAAGATTTTTTTGAAAAACTATAATACCACAACAAGGAGGTCATATGCTTAAATTCGTTACTCTCGATAAGGAAGAACCTAAAAAACTTTCCGCTCAAATTAAAGTTGTTGGAGTTGGAGGCGGGGGATGCAATGCAATCGACAGCATGATCAAACGAGGACTTAACGGCGTTGAATATGTAGCGGTTAATACCGATGCGCAAGTTCTTGATAGCAGTCTTGCTCTTCATAAAGTTCAGGTTGGAACAAACGTAACACGTGGACTTGGAGCCGGGGCAGATCCCAACGTAGGTAAGAAAGCAATTGAAGAAGACCGTGAAAAACTTACACACATTTTAGAAGGAAGCGATATGGTTTTTGTTACTGCCGGTATGGGCGGCGGAACTGGAACCGGCGGCACTCCTATTGTTGCTTCTATTGCTAAAAGCCTGGGTGCTCTGGTAATTGGTATTGTTACCAAACCGTTTGCATGGGAAGGTAAACAGAGAATGAAAAATGCAGACGAAGGAATTAAAGAACTAAAACAATATGTCGATAGCTTGATTATAATTCCTAACGGACGAATTTTAAGCATACTTGATAATTCAACCGCTGCACGCGCTGCATTCGATAAACCGAATGAAGTTCTATACGAAGCCACAAGAGGTATTGCCGATATTATTACGATTACAGGAATAATTAATGTCGACTTTGCCGATGTAAGGACTGTAATGAAAGAAAGCGGTCAGGCTTTAATGGGTTGCGGAATTGCAAGCGGCGAAAACCGTGCTATTGAAGCAGCACAAAAAGCAATCTCGTCACCATTACTCGAAGGTATTTCTATTAAAGGTGCTAAAAATATTCTTCTTAATGTTTCCGGCTCATCAAACATGACTATGCAGGAAATTGAAGAGGGTAACAAAGTTATTTACGAAGCTGCCGGTGAAGAAGCCAATATTATCTTCGGTCTTGTTAATAAAGATGAACTAACAGAATATATTTCTTACACTGTTATTGCAACCGGATTCGGTTCAGAATCAGTAACAAAAACTATAAGCAATATCAAAAAGGAAAAAGAAGAAAAAGTTAAAGAAAAGAAAACTGTTGATGTAGGAGGATTTTCTAAAGGTAAAATGGAAGTCGATCAAAATGCAGATTTAACAGTTCCAACTATTCTGAGATATAAACCGAAAGGAAACGATCCGGAACTTTTTGCTGACGAATCCATAATACAAAGCGGATTTAAATCGGAAAAAAGTTATTACTCTGAAGAAGAGGAAAATTATTCCAAATCTAAATTTGATGAAGAAGATAGTTCCTCGTTCTTAAGAAAAATAATGGATTGATAATTTTTAATAGGAATAAAAATGTCAGGGATCATTTTACTCGGTATTATGTTCCTTGCTCTTATTCTAATGTCGGTTAAAGCAATAAGGATCTTCCACTACTTTCGTTCCGACGTAGAATAATTTGATTCAAAGGGCTGTATTTGATTTTCCCTTGTTGTGGTGACGAGCGGAATAAAGAAAATCAATGCAGCCTTTTTTTATCTGTTTTTATACTATACCGGCAATTGAATTCTATTTTCTTTTAACTTCTTAATTACTAATTTGCGCCCACAAAAAAAGAAACCTCGATGAAAAAATTACTATCACTACTATTATTACTTGTACTTATAAAACCTTCCTTTGCACAGGAAGGAGAAGATGTTGGCTGGGTTGCAATGTTTGGTGCTTCCGGCCGTGTAGAAAAAATACTTCACCAAACTTACGAGATAGACCTCTTAGTTACCTTTTTTCAGCAAAAAAGTGACGCTTGCAATGTATCTACCGCCCAAGTATCCGAGCTTATCGATCAGTCCCAAATTTTTGTACATGTATGGCCGATGTCCAAAATAAGAGAACAACTTCGATAGAAAATAATCCTTAGTGTATGTAAAGGAGGCTTTGAGTGTTGCACGTTCAGCAACCCGAGCCAGCTCCCTTGCGGTCAGGTAGTTCGTGTCTGTCTCAAGGACATGCGCGAACACCTCTGCAAACTCTTCCAGTGATTGCCAGCCTCGCCTGTCCATTTCACGATAGTAGTGTGCATTAAATCCAAGCTTTGCAAAGAAAAGCATCAGCCTCGCTCGCCTTCTCACATTTCTGACTTTGTGTACAAACGGCATGAGCGCATGACCTTCCCACAAAACTTCACGAGTGGGAAATACGTTGATACTCACTCCCCCTGTATGCAAACAGCGATGAATCTCGCGGAAAACAAAGTCGTGGTTCCCAACATGCTCAAGGACTTGGTTGCTTGTAATGAAATCAAAGCTGTTATCGGGAAATGGCCACACGTCTTGTACCGAGATGTGGGAAAGTTGATTGTTCCAATTAACTTGCGGATGTCGCTGCGACAAAAATTGCTTTGTTCCCTCCATATACGATGCGTGTTGCTGTCCGGCGTCCGTAACATCCATGCCAAACGCATCAAACTGAATACTTGGCTGAAGCATCGGCAATACTTCCAAAATGTGTGACAGTAGCCTACCATCGCCACAACCGACATCAAGAATGCGGACTCGACCTTCCTTTTCTTGGCTCCCATTCCCAATAAAGCTATTGATTACTGCGACGATATGTTGATGCGTAATGGAGCCAGCAGTGGAAAAGTTTTGCTTATTCATTGTCGTCCTAACGTTAACAGATAGTCAGTCATCCAGAAAAGTTCTAGCTAAAGGCAACCTTGATGAACCGATGAGAAAATAATTTCCCGACAGCCTCAGGGTTCTCTAAAGTTGCCAACAAGCGCGTAATGGATTCAAACTCTAAGTGAGATTATTCTGAACAATAATTCCCTGTCCAGTTGATGCATTGAGCAGTCCACTCGTCTTATTACCAATTAGATCGTTAGATGTTGCTATAATGTAACTCGTGTTCGCGGCGAGGACGAGGCCATACTTCTGTTGGTTTGGCATTGAAAAAATGAAATCACCGAACCGATTTCCAATGACTCTGACCCCTGATACGGCTT
>JAGXSM010000267.1 GCA_018333725.1 Melioribacter sp.
ATTATTAAAATTATTTCGACATCATTGACGAACAATTCGACTTCACTGTCACTTCAAGCGAAATAGCTTAGATGAAAATCGTCTTTTTGTTTCATTTTTCCAAATAACTCCATTGGCACAATAATTAATATATAAGAAGCGAAACATTATTAATAAACAAAAGGAGGTACAAAATGAAACGCTTAGCATTATTAACATCAGTTCTTTTCCTGGTATTCTTTTCCGCATCAAATAGTTATGCACAAACAACTCCGTCAGGAAACGGTAAAGGTGCAAAAGTAAATTGGGTTGATGCCGATGGCGATGGAATCTGCGATAACGTAGGCACATCCCAGCAAGGTGTTAACAGATCTGGAAAAGGTTATGGCAAGAAAGATGGTTCCGGAAACCCGGTTAAACCACAGGACGGAACCGGATTCGGTAAAAAAGGCGGTAACGCAACCGGAAGTGGTGTGCATGATGGAACCGGTCCAAAAGGTAATATGAATCGCGGCGGTAGAAAGTAAGCTTCCAAAATATTCCCCTCAATAATGCCCAATATAAAGCGTGAGTCCATCTCACGCTTTATTGTTTTTATAGCTTGACATTTTACAGTAGCGGCGATATTTTTGTTATGAGCATATGCTCATAATTAATTTATGGCACGACCAATTAAAAAACGGCGAATTAAATGCAATCCTTCGGCTTATTATTTTAAGCCGAGAGGCATACCAATGTTTCAGCTTGATGAGATAACAATCAACCCAGATGAAATAGAAGCTATTAGACTGGCAGACCTTGAAAGTTTTTCGCATGAAGATGCTGCCGTTAAAATGAAAATATCAAGAGCAACATTTGGCCGGATTGTTCATTCAGCAAGAAACAAAATTGCTAATGCTATTCTTAATGGAAAGGCCATTAAAATATCTTCAGAGGATTTTAATAAATAATTGGAGGTTAAAATGAAAATTGCAGTTGCGTCAGACAATCAGAAGAATGTGTCAGGACACCTCGGACGCGTTAATGGGTTTTTAATCTGTGATATAGAAGGAAGCGAAATTAAAAACCGTAATTATATTGCTAACAGTTTTACGAACCATGTTCTTGGCGAAAAACACCAACATCATCACGAAGAAGGACACAATCATAGTCATTCAAAGCTAATCAATGCATTAAATGGTGTTGATACTTTAATATTTTTATCCGGTGGATGGCGTGTTGTTGAAGATCTTAAGAATAATGGTATAAAACCTTTTTTAACAGATGAAGTTGATGCTGATAAAGCTGTTGAAAAATTTCTTAAAGGTGAGCTTGAAGAAAAGTTAGAGAATGTTTGTAATCATCACTAATATTATTGGATATCAGAAATAAATTTCAGTGCTCAAGGAAATATTCCTGACAGGGGCAAGATTACCTAAAAATTCTACATAGTAATAGTTAAAGATATTTTTAGCATTCAAGTATACTTTGGCTGGAATGTTCCATATAAGGAAATTATAACCGGCGGTTATGTCGGTTACATAAACGGGAACACGTTTATCGCCATCCACAACAAGTGCGAGTGGCGGCTCAACTAACTGGTTATCAATTTCTTCTATTCTACTCCAATGCCTGAAGTCAATTCCAAAATCAAACTGACCGGGTGAATATCTAATCTGTGTGTAAACAGAATTCCTTGGCCGATATTTCATCGAAATATTTTTCTCAATATCGCGTGCCCATAAGTAGTTATAACCAATAGTAATTTTTAATTCATCCGGAATTAAGAACCATTCTGCAATAGTTTCAATTCCCTGTATACGTGCCTTTGTTAAATTTATAAACTGAATATCACCTTCTTTTGTAAGATTGGGTTCTATAAAATTATTATACTCGGTTTGAAAAAATGCTACATCAAAATTCAGATTTGATGAGTATTTATATTGACCGCCAATTTCAAACGATAAACTGGTTTCAGAAGTGAGATTGGGATTTTCTTTAATTCCCACGCCACCGCCAACAGCCGTCGAAGTAAACACTTCTGCCGGGGTAGGTGCTCGAAATCCCGTTCCTATAGATCCGCGTAAAATTAAATCATCACTCAGCTTATAGTTTAAACCAAGTCGCGGGGTTATGGCGTGTTTACCTGTAAGTGTATCAATTTTTATAAAATCGTAACGCAACCCGATTGTTGTAATCATTCGCTCTATTCCCTTAAACTCAGCTTGAAAATATGCGCCACTTCCAAAGAATTGTGGATTCTTAAAAATGTTTGAAGTTACATCTGCATACGAAGCTTCTAAACCGGTTGTCAACACAAAATCATCCGATGCAATATAATTTGATAATATTTCTCCTCTAAAAAGATTTGCTGTTGAACTCGTAACCTCTAATCCGTAACCGTCAAAATGTGTTCTGTAATAACTTCCTTTAATTTCTCCCGATAATTTTTCATTAAAGCGGTGATGATAAATCAAGCCGTTAAAAATTCTGTTCGATAAAACATAGTTCCCGTTGTCATCGTCTTTAGGAACAAGTGCGTTACGAGAATCTTTCCAGTATAAAAAATTACCGCGGTTTGAATAAAGATAATTTGAAAAGAAAAGAAGATAGTCTTCGGGCGTAAAATTATAGCTTATTTTTATATGACCGAGGTAGCGTTTATAGTAATCGTTTTGTCGGTAACTCATGTTATCGAATTTCTTCAAGGATAATGTATATCCTAAATTATCAATTGAGCCTGAATGTGTAACTTCAGCACCGTAATAAGTTCTGTATTTATTATCCCAGTTCCATGAATCATGAGTTGTTTTATCATAAGCACCCATGTAAGTCTTAACATAAGTAACCGGAGTTTGTACTTTGGATTTTGTAATAATATTAATTACCCCGCCAATTGCAGAAGAACCGTATAGAGAACTGGAAGGACCTTTAATTACTTCAACGCGTTCAATATCGGAAAGTGGAATTAATTCCCAAACAACATCACCGTTATCACCGGCATAAAGTGGAATTCCGTTAATTGCAACCAGGACACGGGCACCAACACCTTTGCTGTACCCACTTGAACCGCGGATACTCACCTGTTCCAAATTAACCTGAACACCCGGAATGTATCTAAGCATCTCATCAAAGGTGATAAAGTTCTTGCGGTTAATGTAATCCGGTTTAATGATGGTTGTGCTTGCAGTAAGGTCCTCTAACTTCTGTTCATACTTAGAGGCACTTACAATGACCTGTTCGGTTTCGTAAGTTGTTTCTTTTAGTACTACAGTTAGTGGTTTGGTGGATTGATCAACTTTTATGTTTCTTAATATTTTTTTTCCATAACCTATGGAAGAAATTTCCAGATCATAAACTCCGAAAGGGATATTCTTAATTTCAAAATTACCTTTTATATCGGAAGCGTCGCCAAATAAAGTTCCGGATAAAATCAGATTTGCACCAATTACCGGCTGTGCTTTGTCGCTAATTACTTTTCCTTTTATTGATGCGGTTTGAGCAAAGGAATTCATCATTGGTAGAATCAAGAATAGTAATAATATTTTTTTCATGAATTTCTCTTTAATGTTCATCATAAACTCCCCCGTTTACATTGGCGGTTGAGGAGGGGGATTATTAAAATCAACATTTATATTTATATTTGGCGTAACCTGATTGGATCGGATTATCAAGCTTGCCGGTTTTGATTGATCATTATTTATGCAATAAACTCCAACCACATTCCAATCTTTTCTCTGAAAGGAAATTTCGGGAGTCCTGGATTGAGCAACAACGATATATTTATATTCACCGGGCCATAACTGAAGAATATCTACAAAACTTTTCTCCAGCGAGTTATAGTTATAATACACACTCTTGAATGGTATTGAATCGACAACAAAACTTAAATTAGGAAGAAAAAAATCTTCGGTTTTTAGAATCGGGTTTTTGAATACAACTATATGAGTCCTCTTAATTCCCTCCGGCCATGTTCCTGTAAAATTAACAGTCCCGCTAAATCCGCCCGGTATAATTGGCTCTCCCGGCTCTATCCCTTCATCGCATCCATTCAAACAAATAATTAGAACTAATGATAGAGCTAATAGTTTTTTAAGCATCTAAGACCTTTAATCTTAATACCCGGTAAATATAGAAGATTACTTTTAAATCACCAATAGAACAAATTACCATTTTAATTTTTGTGCTATTTATTTTCTATATCCCGGTATTAGTGTGGATTTTAATTAAGCCGATTGTTATGATAATGCAAAGATTTTTCAAAGTTTTGAAAATAATCCCGCACAAATATTATCTGCCAATCATTCTAATTCTCCTAACGAATTTTTCATTGTTATTCGGTCAGGAGAAAAGTTACCGGTTCAATCAAATTAAACTGGAAGAGGGACTTTCACAAAGTTCTATTTATTGCATGCACCAGGACAAAAAAGGATATCTCTGGTTTGGAACAGCAAACGGATTGAACCGCTACGATGGATATACTTTCAAAGTATATTCTAACGACCCGCTTGACACAACAACCATTTCTGATAACAGTATATTATCTATTAATGAAGATTCAAACGGCTTTATTTGGATTGGAACTACGGACGGAATATTAAATCGTTACGACCGTAAAACAGGAATATTCAAAAGGATAAATATTACTTACGGTGTTAAAGAGCTTAGTTCACCAGAAAAATTTAATTTCGATTTTCCACTGCCGTATTCACGGTACAATGATAGATCTATAACGGCAATAGCAGTAGGAAATGATAATTCGCTATGGATAGGAACTTGGGGGCTTGGTCTTTTAAAGTACGAAAGAAATTCCGGAAAAATAATAAGGTTCAGTAGCGAATTGGGTAATCTAACGGGATTTAATTCTAATAGAATTAAAAAAATTATTAACGATGCTAATGATTTCTGGATAGGAACAATCGATTCCGGTTTATATAAGTTAACGGAAAGCAATGGTAAGATTACATTTACACATTACGATAACAAATTAGAAACAGAACTTAGCAGCAACCAGATAATTGATTTGTTAAATGATAAAGACGGAAACCTTTGGATTGCAACTTACGGTGGGGGATTAAATTTATTATTGAACAATGACAAACTTCTACCGCTTGAAAAAATTAATATTAGAAAATTCATTTATAACCACCAAGAAAAAAACTCTATTTCGAGTAATTTTATTACAGCACTTATTCAGGATAATTCAGGTTCAATATGGATCGGTACATTCGGCGGCGGGCTTAATAAATTCGATTATCGGGAAAATAAATTTATTAGCTTCCGGAATGATCCTAACATTTCAACAACTATATCCAAAAACGAAATACTCTCTTTACTCGAGGATTTTTCCGGCAATATCTGGATTGGTTCTCATTTAGGAAAGGGATTAAGCAAGTACGAACCGGTTGGTATAAAATTTAAACAACTTAGCAGAGACCCGTTAAATAAAAATGGTCTTAATGATGATGTTGTATGGGCAATTGCAGAAGATTGCGATGGTAATCTGTTGATCGGAACATACAAAGGCGGGTTAAATATCTGGGACAGAAAAGAGAATCAATTCTACAACTATCAATTCAATCCTCAAAATCCAAAGTCATTAAGCGACAATCACATAAGAGCAGTCTTATTTGATGAAAGGGGTCTTTTATGGATTGGAACATTTAATGGCGGACTAAATCTTTTTTACAATAACAGTTTTATCAACTATAAAAACGATCCGCGAGATAGTTTAAGCCTTGGCGCTAATCAAGTTCAATCTGTGTTTGTTGATAAAGAATTGAATACATGGATTGGAACATTTGGCGGAGGGCTTCACAAAATTGAACCGTTTGTAAATCTTCCCGGTAAATTATCTTTTAAAAAATATAAACATAATTCCAACGACCCGTTCAGCTTAAGTGACGATAGAGTTTATACTGTTTTTGAAGACAGCGACGGAATTTTATGGATTGGAACATTCGGAGGCGGGCTTAACAAGTTTAATAAAAACAGAGAACATTTTATCAGTTATAAAAATATTGCCGGAGATGAATCGAGCTTAAGTGATAACCGGGTAATGGGAATTTATGAAGACAAATCTAAAAATCTCTGGATTACTACTTATGGCGGTGGATTATTAAAATTTGACAAACGAAAAGAAAAATTTACACGTTATGATAAAAAGAACAGAATTTACAGCTCGGTTGTTTATGGAGTTCTTGAAGATAATAACGGAAATCTCTGGATAAGTTCCGATAACGGGATTTTTAAGTTCTCGCCAATTTCGGAACTGTTTACTAAATACGACCTGAGCGATGGGTTGCAGAGTCTTGAGTTTAGCGGCGGTGCTTACTTCAAATCACGATCGGGTGAAATGTTCTTTGGTGGAATTAACGGACTAAATTATTTTTACCCCGATAGCATTAGAGAAAATTACTTTGTACCGCCGGTGGTTATTAGCTCAATTCGGGTTTTTAATGAACCGCTCAAAGGAGAAATTGATTCGGTCTATTTATCGTATGACCAGAATTTTCTGTCAATTGAATTTTCGGCTCTCGATTTTACAAGTCCCTCTGATAACCAGTATGCATATATATTAGAAGGAATAGAAGACGAATGGCATATTGTAGATTCGAGAAGAAGAGTTGCAAGTTATACTAATCTGGCTCCTGGCGAATATGTTTTCCGTGTAAGAGGTTCTAATAATGATGGTGTGTGGAACAATGTTGGAACAGAACTCCACATATTTATTTCACCTCCATACTGGCAAACCTGGTGGTTTATTACGCTTGCTGTTTTGTTCGCTGCGTTTATAATCTATTATATAGGTACTATTCGTTATAGAAATCTGCTTTCAATTGAGAAACTGAAAAGTAAATTATCGGCCGATTTACATGATAATGTTGGATCTGGACTAACCGAAATTTCGATACTTAGTGAGCTGGCAGCAAATGGCATTAAACTGAACCGCGATGATTCAATAAGCAAGATTAATACAATTAGCGAGAAAGCAAGAATGCTTATAGACAACATGAGCGATATTGTATGGATGGTTAATCCCCAGCGCGATTCACTATATCATGTTATTCTCCGTCTTAAAGATTCATATAGCGATCTTATTAATTCAATGGGTATTTCCTTCGCAACAGTAAACCTCGAAAAATTTTCTGCTGTTAAACTCCAGATGGAATATAAGCAGAATCTATTTTTGATCTTCAAAGAAGCAATTAATAATTCCCTTAAGCATAGCGGGTGCAAATCAATTACTTTAGAAGCTAATATAATTAAGGATATATTAGAACTTACTCTAATTGATGATGGACTTGGAATGGATCTTGAAAAAATAAAATACGGCAATGGAATATTGAATATGAAAAGCCGGGCAACACTTATCGGCGGATCCCTGGAAATTGAGTCCGATAATTCCGGTACAAAAATAAAATTTAGTGGAAAAATCGGACGATTAAAATAATCAGCCAGACAATTAATTTCTTTTACCTTTCATGCAACATTTCAATCCCATAATTGTCTTAAATAACTTACTTTTGCTGTGTAACATTTCTTTGGTTCAATGATAAAAGTAGCACTAATAGAAGACAACACAATAATTAGAGATGGTCTTGCCGCACTAATTAACGGAACACCCGGATACAGTTGTGTCGGTTCATTCCCGGATTGTGAGTCGTTCCTATATAAAATTCCCACTCTCGATGCGAATGTTGTATTAATGGATATCGGATTGCCGGGTATGAGCGGAATAGACGGAATCTCTCGCGCAAAGAAAATTAAACCGGAACTGAATATTCTAATGCTCACTGTTTACGAGGATAGCCAATCAGTATTTAAAGCGCTTTGTGCCGGTGCATGCGGTTACCTTGTAAAAAAAACTCCTCCCACCAGATTATTAGAAGCAATTAAAGATGCGTTCGAAGGGGGTGCACCAATGAGTTCTTTAATTGCTCGCCAGGTTATTACACTATTCCAGCAGAATGTTGGACAGCAAAACGAAGATAAAGATTCTCTGCTTTCATCCAGGGAAAAAGAAGTACTAACATCACTTGCCGAAGGAAATAATTATCAATCAATAGCAGATAAACTTTTTATAAGTGTTGATACTGTACGGCATCATATCAGAAACATTTATCGTAAGCTGCATGTTCACTCTCAATCCGAAGCGGTTGCTAAAGCTATAAGAAAAGGAATTATTTAATAAAAAGTAAAGGGGAATAGATTTGAGATCCAGAATGATCAAGAAAAAGTTACTTCAATTTGTTTTAATTTCATTTCTTGCCTTAAATATCAGCAGCTGTATGCCCGGCAGTGTTGCAATGAACGAAAAAAGTCCAGCCGGATTTTTTATGGGTGTATGGCACGGATGGATTGCACCGGTCTCTTTAGTTGTTGGGTTACTTAATCCTTCCATTAAAATTTATGAGAAGGAAAATACCGGCTGGTGGTACGATCTCGGTTTTTATGTAGCTATTATTAGCGGCTTTGGCGGAATCTCCTTATCACGGAAAAGGAAAAAGTAGCGTAGATTATGGGTTTAATTTAGCTAAATGATTAAGCTTACTTAAAGTTA
>JAGXSM010000268.1 GCA_018333725.1 Melioribacter sp.
GCATAATCCGGATTTTATTATTGAAGCCCTTAAAAAAGCTATTGATAATGGAACAAGCTTTGGTGCACCCACAGAAATAGAAGTTAAAATGGCACAACTAATAACAGAGCTTGTCCCTTCTGTTGAAATGGTTAGAATGGTAAACAGTGGAACTGAAGCAACAATGAGTGCAATCCGTGCTGCACGCGGTTATACAGGTAAAGAAAAAATTATCAAGTTCGAAGGTTGTTATCACGGGCATGGCGATTTCTTTTTAATTAAAGCCGGCAGCGGTGCTCTTACATTTGGAGTTCCAACTTCACCCGGAGTAACAAAAGGAAATGCTGCCGATACGCTGGTAGCTGATTTCAATAACATCGATTCCGTTAAGAAAGTAATTGCTGAGAACAAAAATGAAATTGCCGCGGTAATTATTGAACCTGTGGTTGGAAACATGGGGACAGTAATTCCTAAAAATAATATTTTAAATGAATTAAGAAATTTATGCAGCGAAGAAAAAATTGTTTTGATATTTGATGAAGTAATGACTGGATTCCGGTTATCTAAAGGAGGCGCACAGGAAATATTTGGAATAACTCCCGATCTTTCTACATTCGGTAAAATCATCGGCGGTGGATTACCCGTTGGAGCTTATGGCGGTAAAAGAGAAATTATGGAAATGATATCACCAAGCGGACCCGTCTATCAAGCCGGTACATTAAGCGGAAATCCTCTTGCTATGAATGCCGGATTTGCTGCATTAACTTATATTAAGGAACATCCCGGCGTTTATAATCAACTCGAAGAGAAATCAGCATACCTTGAAAAAGGATTACGTGAATCGATTGAAAGTGCCGGGAAGAATTTTCAGATTAACAGAATCGGTTCTATGATGACACTTTTCTTTACAGAAGAAACTGTTGCTGATTATAACTCAGCAGTTAAATCCGATACAAAGCTATTCGGCAAATATTTCCACGAAATGTTAAAGAGAGGGATCTATTTACCACCGGCACAATTTGAAGCTCTGTTTGTTTCTACTGCGCATTCAGTTGAAGATCTGAATAAGACAATAGAAGCAAGTAATGAATCATTAACAGCAATTTTATAAAATCATTTTAGATGAGCTTTACTCCGTCATATATCGGGTTATATAAATCAGGTGAATTAGTAAAACGATCTGAAGCTGCATTAGAAATATTAAAATTGTGTAATGCATGTCCTCACAATTGTAAAGTAAATAGAAATGCTGGAGATTTGGGAATTTGTGCAAGCGGGTATCTACCTATTGTCTCCTCATATACCGCCCATCATGGTGAGGAACCAGTTCTATCCGGTCGTAATGGTGCTGGAAATATATTCTTTGGTAATTGTAATCTGAAATGTATCTACTGCCAGAATTATGAAATAAGTCAGAACTGGAATATTGAACGTCATCATGAAGTTAGTCACGAGAGATTAGCTGATATAATGATTGATCTTCAAAGCAAAGAATGTCACAATATCGGACTTGTTTCCCCTACACATTTTACGGCTACAATCCTCAAATCAATTTATTTAGCTGCCGAAAAGGGATTAAAATTACCAATCATTTATAACACCAACGGATACGACTCCGTAGAAATGTTAAAACTCTATGATGGTGTAATAGATATTTATCTACCCGATTTTAAGTACGGCGACAATGATTATGCTAAAAAATATTCCAATGCAGAAAATTATTTTGAGCATACAAAAGCTGCGTTAAAGGAAATGTACCGTCAGGTTGGCGATGAATTGATTTATGAAGAAGATGTCGTAGTAAAAGGATTAATCATTAGACATCTTGTATTACCCAACGGAATAGCAGAATCTGATAATGTCTTTCGTTTTATTGCCGAAGAATTGAGTCCTAAAGTTCACATCTCATTAATGTCCCAGTATTATCCTACAAATAAAGCTTACAAAGAAATTCTACTTGATAGGAAAATACGACAATCTGAATATGAAAAAGCAATTGAGTTAATGGATAAGTATGGTCTGGGAAACGGGTGGATTCAGGAAATTGAAAGCAACGATTATTACCGTCCTATCTTTAAGGAGAACAGAATTAATCCATTCAGGAATTGAAGATTAATCTATGCAAAAATCCTGGTGGTCCTTCTTATTTTTTTAATTGTGTACTCCAATCTTTCTCTAAGCATCATAACAAATTTTGTTTTAAGAATATAGTCTTCTATTCCAAAATTTAAAATCTTTTGAACACATTCTTTTTCATCTGTGTTGGTTAAAACAACTATCGGGATATTGGAATTGAACGGATTTACTTTTTCCAGAAATTGCAGACCATTAAGTTTGGGCATATTAATATCAAGAAAGATGATATGTGGTTTTTCTTTTTCAAATAATTCAATACCTTTCTCGCCATTGGTAGCTTCAAAAACATTAAAATCATAATATCGCTGAAGCATTCGTTTTAGCAGAAGACGAAATTGATCATCATCATCAACAATCAATGCTCTTTTCATAATAATCCACGGTTTTTGTTAATTCATTATCGTGTAAAACCGCAAATTCTTTAACCTATTCTTCAGTAAAAAATTAATCGAATCTGCTTATTATTGTTAGGTTCTGATGATTAAGAATATCCTTCCCTTCTGCTGTATATAAGTATTCAATTCTATTTTTATAAAACTCGGTTATCTTTCCTCTAACAATTTTAAGAGTGCTGTTCATAAAATGATTCTGCTCTGTAAATCCCTCTCCTAAAACAGCAAACGTTACCGGTAACCATCTTGATGGGAACATCTCCTTGTATTTTCCATCCTTAAACTGATTTATTTCTCCGTCAAGCAACTTTAATGCTTCAATCTGTCCTTCTTTTGAATGATGTGACAGGTTATTATCCTTAAGATACTTTTTGATTGCCTCCTTATTGGGTACAATTACTGCAATTGTATAAGGCGATTGATTGTTATATAGCATAACCTGATCAAAATAAGGTGATAGCTCTGTTAATGCTTCTTCAATACCTTCCGGGCTATATTTTTCCCCATCGCTTGCAATCAATAAACTCTTAAATCTTCCCAGTACATAGAGGAATCCATCTTTATCAAGGTAACCCATGTCGCCGGTAAAAAGCCATCCGTCTTTAATAACTTCGGAAGTAGATTTTTCATTCTTCCAGTATCCGGCCATAACGTTTTCCCCTTTTACAACTATTTCCCCTTTCTGTCCTATAGGTAATGATTTTCCATTTTCATCGCAAATTTTTACTTCAAGATTAACAACAGGTTTTCCGGAAGAACCAAGTTTGTGAACCGCCGGAACATTGGCTGAAATAATAGGTGTTGCTTCCGAAAGTCCGTATCCCTGAAACATAGGAATTCCAATTGCATAAAAGAAACGTTGTAGATCAATATCAAGTAAAGCTCCTCCGCCAATAAAAAATTCAAGTCTTCCACCAAATCCTTCACGGATTTTTTTGAATAAAATTTTATCATACAAAGTAACAAGGGGCTTTTTTAGTTTAGAAAATCCCTCTCCTTTATTCCATCCTTCTTTATTGTATTCAATCGAGGTTTTCAGAGCTGCGTAAAAAAGTTTTTCGACTTTGCTGCCTTTTTCTTTAATACCCTTTTCAATATTTTTTTTGAAATTTTTTGCTAATGCCGGAACGCTTAATAAAAATGTCGGTTTTATTTCTGTTATGTTAACAGGGATATTCTTTAAGGTTTCCAATGGTGTATTCCCAATTTGAACTGAAGCCATGCTTGCACCGTTTTTCATTAGAGTGTAAATTCCGGCAACATGTGCAAAACAATGATCCCATGGAAGAATTAAGAGGGAAACATAAGATTCCGGTATTGGTAGTAGAGCCGTTGCCTGTTCAACATTTGCGGTGTAATTTCGATGTGTGAGTACAACTCCCTTTGGATCTGCAGTAGTACCAGAGGTATATGAGATTGTTGCATAGTCGCTCTCTTTAACTGATCGCCAGCGATTTTCAAATTCGGAATAATTTTGTTTTAGAAATTCTCTCCCTTTAATTAATAGATCGGAAAGGTTTAATTCGTCCTTATCAAAGGAATTTTTAGCATCAAGCAGAATTACCTTTTCAAGATCGGGCAGATCATTCTTAATCTTTTGGATTTTATTATAATGATTTTTAGATACTACAACTATACGCGAACCTGAGTGAGCAATTCTGAATTTAAGATCATTCAGTTCTTCAATTTTTACAGAGATTGGAACATTTACTGCCCCGGCATATAAAATTCCCAATTCTGCCATTACCCAATCACCTCTTCCTTCGGAGATAAGTGCAATACGGTCTCCATGTTTTATACCGGCGGCAATTAAACCGGCAGCAAACTGATGAACCATTTTATTCATTTCTTCATACGTCGTTCCTTCATATTTTATTCCGGTCTTTTCCCACATTAAAATATTTTTCGAATATTTTTTAACGCTATCTTCAAATAATTGGGGTAATGTTCGGTTAGACATTTTATTTATTCCTGGATTTTTGATGATGTGAAATATTAATTGCAGTCAACTAAAAGTCAAGGAAGGACGGCAACAAAGAATTGATAAGAGGAGGAGATGTCACTTAAACATCCCCATTAAAAGAAAAATCTGAATCCAACTCTCATCATAATTCCGCTCATGTCAAAGCTTCTTTCAAAAATTCTTGTTTTTCCAGATGAATTATCTCGCACTTCATATTCATAAGATGGTTTCGAATTATGATATGTTAGCTCTACAAATGCATCGGATCTTCTTCCGAGTTCATAAGCAATTCCTCCACCAAGCCGCCATGAAAAATCGAATGCCCCCTTAAATTCATCATCCTGTGGGTTTTGATAATTGCGATAAAAAATAAGAAGGACTTCCATTCCGGCACTTCCTGTAAAAAATGCTCTGGTTCTTGGTGCAATTAATTGATTTGCATTTACTGTTATCATCAATGGAATTGAATGGAGATTTGTTCTTGCGCGTAATTCATTAAGTTCGCTCTGAATTGGACCGAAGAAATCATTGTATTGAGCTACAAGTTTTCTATCAACATAATTTCTGTGGAACCAATCGGCGCTCCATCCGAACAAAAAATTATCATCGATGTGCCAGCCTCCTTCGTAGCCAATTATGAATCCGGCATCTGTTGCTGATGGATTAAATGTACCAAGTTTAACAGCACCGACATCAAATTGAGGTTTGATAATTGAAGGAAGATAAAGGAAAATTAACAAAATAAGTTTTCTCATGATATTCTCGTTTTTGTCAAGTTATATTATCAATTTCAGTGCCTAAATAAAAATCTAATTACACACTTATTTTGATGTTTGAAATAACCTAGTTGTTCATTTAAGTGAACATTTTTCGTAGCCATTATATAATTCCTGATCCAAGAGCAACAGCAAAAATAAGAAGTGAAATTTCGACAGTTAGTTGAATTGATTTGTAGGTAACTTTCTCAAATAGAAATTTTCCGAAATATGAACCAATGAATGCGGACAAACACCCAATTATGACTAATAATAAAAGGTCAGTCCGTGCAGTTAAGGAGAAGTCTGAATCTAAAAATGTTATTCCATATATAGATAATCTTGCAACATCAACAAGAACGGCCGAAACAACCATAGTACCTATAAGGGATTGTTTCTCGAGTCCGGCTTTTATTAAAAAAGCAGTTCTCAATGCTCCTTGATGACTGGAGAGTCCACCAAAGAATCCTGAAAGGGCTCCGCCAAACGGAATATATTTCTTATCTAATTGGAGTTTTGTTAAGAATGGCAATATTTCTATGAGTGAAAAGATAATAAGAAGTAAAGCAATTATTGCTTTGATTGGTGTTACTTTAGAATATTTGCCAAAGATTGAATATTCAATAAGTGGAGGAATGTGTGAAAATACTATTAGAAGCCAGGCACCTAAAAAAGCGAATGCAATTGCGGGAATTGCAAATTTAAGTGTCACAATTTTATTAGCATTTTTACCAACTAGTATTACTTTAAAAATATTATTTGCAAGGTGAACAATAGCAGTTGCATCAATGGCGATTTCAATTGGAGAAAAAATCGCAAAAACCGGCATTAATAATGTTCCTAATCCAAATCCTGAAAAAAAAGTTAACCCGGAAACAAATAAAGAGACCAATCCAATTATTATATATTCCATAACGAAATTGTTTTTAAAATGTAATTACTTTATCCGCATTGAGGGTGAAATCTGTCAATTCTTGCATATTACTTCTTTCAACACCTTCTAATAATTGAATGGAAGCAAAACCACGCGCATCTATACAAGTACCGCATGCTTTAACTTTTCCTTTTTTCATTATTACAGATTTTAACATTCTTTCTATATTATAATAACCTTGCGGTGTAATTTGATTTGGGAGTCCGCATCCAACAGCATCAGCCATTAAAAAAACGGCAAGTTCAACTTCAGAATTTTCATTTTGAATATTCATAGCCAAACGAAGTGCATTGTATGCTTTCTCTGTTCCGTATGGTGCATCGTTAATAATGATTAATATTTTCATAAAAGTTCCTCCTTACTTAAATTGAAAAAAACAATCTATTACAGTGTTTTCTCAAATTATTTTTTTCAAGTACCTATTAAGCATTTATCGATTGTCTTAATTTTATTTTTTCCCACTAAAATAATTATTGTACTTCAAATTATAATTTCTCTATTAATTAGATAATCCAATTCCCATAACAATAATTCCGTATAAGATAAAAAGTACAAGTTTAGGAATTAATCTTGTAAATGAATTTTTGTTAATTATTTTTTCTTCGCGCATTAAATATATGAACCCAGTAGATAATAAAAACAACCCGATAATTGAAACAATTTGATTACTAACCATTAAACCCGGAACACCTATTCCGTCAGCGATATATTTTAAGCTACTTAATCCCGAAGGATCGTTAATACTACCCGGCAAAAAATTTATCCATGCATTTAATTTAGCGACAGCTTTAGTTAAATGTCCGGCTGATATTATTATAACAAGTGGTAATGCCAGTTTTCTCCAGGCATCTGTAATTCTATCCGCACCTTTTGTATGTTTTGCCAATACACCTAAAAAGCTCCAAACTAAAAGAGGGAATACTAATAGTGTCCATATCCCTTCTATAAAACCACTTAATTGATATATATTAATTAGCTTAACAAAAGATTCGGGTATAAAAATAAAAATATCATGAGTAACATAATAAATTGGAACAGATAAGGAAATCCTTGCCAAATTATTATTTTTTTTATTGAAGAATATTCTAGAAGATTGATATCTCTTTTTTGCAAATTCATATTTACAACATTCATTTATTTTACTACTTCTGTCATTAAAATAGAATTCTTTGTTATACTTACACTAATTATTTTCATAATACATTTGTAAAAACAGCTTTAATTATTTTTGTATTAAAAAACCCCGGTTAATGCCGGGGTCTTTTATGTAATACTAATTAAATAAGGATTTTATTTCATTACAACCATTTTCCTGGAGTATCCAAAATCTCCGGCTTGAATTCTATAGATATAAACTCCACTTGAAATTCTGGATGCATCAAAAACTACTTCGTGCCATCCACCTTGCATTTCTTTATCAATTAAGGATGTAACCAATTCGCCGGTGATCGAATAGACGTCGAGTTTAACTGTTGATGCTTTAGGTAACGCAAATTTTATTGTAGTAGTGGGATTAAATGGGTTCGGATAGTTCTGAGCTAGAGTATATGCAGAAGGAATTTCTTGTCCTCCAGCTACTGATGTAATACCCTTAGTATGAATATTTTTTGCATGTGTTGAAGCCCAGGCAACATCTTTGTTTGTATGACATTGAATGCAAGTATAATCTAAAGTTAATCCGGAAATACCATTTGCGTCAACTTTAATAAACTTATATGTAACTGGCGGAGTGGTAGTACTATTAATATCATCAAGATTATCAAACATTGTTTTGGGATCTGTTAATATTTTCCAATAGTGTGTACTTTGTTCACTAATATATGGCGTTAATTGATCACCATTCCTTGCAGCAAACGGCATATGGCAGTCGGTACATTCAGCTTTAGTCTGCAATGGATCATGACCGGTTATAAAATGGTTAAGATGACAAGTTTCGCATTTTGCACTTTCCTTAAGACCACCAAGATCGAAGTATACACCTTTATGCGAATCGTGACAGGTAACGCATGTAAATCCAGTTTTTCCATGTTTGGAAGCTAACATCATATCTCCTTGCTCACGATGACGTATAAAACCGGTATTTATATTATTGACGGTTCGGGGTTGCCATTCAACTCTTTGATTCCAAGGATATGTTGTAGTTCCCTCATTTCTGTCTCTAGCATGACAATTATTGCAAGTATTTAAACCTTCTTTAGGAGGTTTAGTGCTCGGATTTGTAGTATGTGCTTTTGCAGGTCCATGACAACCTTCACATCCAATTCCTGTTTCAATCCAGCTTCCTTCAATTCCAGGATATTGTTGAAACTCCGCTGTTTTAGTTTTACTTGCCCCTGTTGTATGGCATTTGTAACAGGAATAACTGTACGTGGCTTTTGTTAATGATCCGGATGTATAAGCTACCCATTTGTTTGTAGGCAAATTGTACTGCCGATTATTTCCATAAATAATGTAACCTTCTTTGTCGAGAAATCTTGCATTGGAATGATAACCGCCCAAAACAAATCCAATGTCATTCCAGGTTAATCCATCCGGTGCATTAGGAATACCGGATTTAAGTTGATAATTAACAACCGTACCAACCATTTTTTGTGAAGTTAATACCGGGTAAACCGGCGGATTCCCTCCTTGCAATTTCTGCAATTTGTATGGATGCCCAGATTGTTTCCAATTAGTATGTGCTGTTGAGTGACAGTTTTTACAAGATTCACTACCGGCATAATCTTGTGCATACAATCTAACACCCGACAATAATATTGTGATAACCATTAAAAGTTGTAGAGCTTTTTTCATATTTACTCCAAGGATTAATTAAAAAAGATAAATAGAGCATTTCTCTTGTAGAAAAATAGACATTGCACTATTTTTTATGAAGTAAACAATTATGAAAAATTTTTCATCAGTAAGGAAAGTTACTTTATAATGTTTATGTTATTTTTAAATTAAAAATCAGGTGTTTGTGATGGAAATATTAATTGTGGAGGATGAAGAAAGAATTGCCAATACACTTAAAAAGAACTTTATTAAAGAGGGGCATCACGCTGTTGTTGCCTTAAACGGAGAAGATGCTATCGAGTCAATGCAAGGTTCACATTTTGATATAATCTTACTCGATTGGCGTTTGCCAAAATTGACCGGTTTAGAATTGTGTAAAAAACTTCGATCAACCGGAAACGATACTCCAATTATTCTTCTTACCGCATTAAACGATATTCAAAACAAAGTTGATGCTTTAGAAGCTGGTGCAGATGATTATATAACTAAACCGTTTTCATTTGAAGAAGTTACAGCTAGAATTAATGCTGTATTAAGAAGATATAAAGCCACTATAAAAAAAATTCCCTTTGGAGAAATGAACCTGAATTTAATCGACCGCACGGTTGAGCATGAAAACAAATTAATAAAACTTTCGGCGCGGGAATTCGAATTGTTAAAATATTTTCTCTTCAATAAGGGAACAATTATTAATAAAGAAAAAATTTGCAAGGATGTTTGGAATTTCGATTTTTCTCCTATGACCAATGTAATTGAAGTAACAGTAAAAAATTTAAGGAAAAAACTTGAAACCGAAGCTAATTGTAGCTTCATAAAAACTATTTATGGAGAAGGATATCTATTCCTTGCGGATTAATTACAAAAATATCAAAATCCCGAAAAGCATATTAAGAAATACGATTCTTACCGCTTCAGTAATGATTGTTCTTTATGTGATTATTGTTGTTTTTTCGCTAAATGTATTTATTTATTTTTTAAATGACACACTCGATTCACGCTTAAAGCATGAACTTGAAAAGGTATCTACTTCTTTCCGGATTGAAAATGATTCGCTTATAATAACAAATCCATCTGAATTTTCAGAAAGCGATTTCCTAAACAATTCAGAAAGCTCATTCTTTCTTCAAATATATAGCATAAATAAAAGAACTCTGCTTCAAAGCCATAATCTTTCAACTTTTCATCCCATCGAAAAAAGTATTTTCGATTTTGATGGAATTTATTACTTCCTTGACAAAACTGAATCTGATAATGAATTACGCATGGCATATCAAAAACTTTTTAATAGCGCCGGGGAATTAATTGGGTATATTCAGATCTCTGTAC
>JAGXSM010000269.1 GCA_018333725.1 Melioribacter sp.
ACGGACAAAATTTATTTAGTCCGCACACATCTTATAATGGACACGACTGGCGAATAGACGAAGTACTAACCGAATTAATAAAAGAAAATAAGGTTGAAGAAATAATTGTTGTAGGAATTTACAATAACAAAGACCGGTTGGAAGAATACAACTACTTTACGCCCAGAGGGAAAAAATATGTGCAATTCATTCTCAAGGAGTTAAAGCCCTTTATCGATCAGAATTACAGAACCAAATGCGATAAAACGAATACAGCAGTAATGGGTTCATCAATGGGCGGATTAATTTCTTTCCAGATGGCATGGCATTTTCCAAAAATATTCGGTAAAGCGGCATGCATGTCTAATTCCTTCTGGACTGATAATAGAAAAATCTTTGAAACTGTTGCAAATGATAATAGAGACCATAAAGAACAAAAAATATATATCGATTGCGGATGCGATGAGAAACAACTAATACGCGACAATAAAGAGATGTGCTTGCTGCTTCGAAAAAAAGGTTTTGTTAACAAGAAAAATTTATTTTGTAATTTTGTTAAAGGTGGAAAGCATTCCGAAATAGATTGGTCACAACGGATAGACATCCCTTTAAAATTTTTATTTGGTATTAAATGATTAATCACGAAGAAATTATAAAACGTATTGAACTAATACCGCACCCGGAAGGCGGATATTACCGAGAGGTTTACCGCTCAGAGGAAAATATAATTAGTAACCAACTACCCGACCGGTATAACAGTAAAAGATCCTTTTCAACCTCAATTTATTACATGCTTGTTAAAGAACAAATTTCTGTGTTTCATAAATTAAAATCAGATGAGATCTGGCATTTCTATCACAGCTCTCCATTGCACATTCATCTTCTCGATGCAAAAAGCGGTTACAAAAAATTGAAATTGGGAAATAATTTAATTGCCGTAGAAATACCTCAGTTCGTTATTCCAAAAGGAACCTTTTTTGCTGCTGAAGTTGTAGATAAAAAGTCATTTACTTTAATTGGTTGTACAGTCTCACCGGGTTTTGAATTTGCTGACTTTGAATTCGGGATAGCAGATCAATTGTTAAAACAATTTCCTCAACAAAAAGAATTAATAATACGACTTTCCAAAAAAGATGAATGACAGGATCGAAATAGTCTTCGGTGATATTACCCGATTAGTAGTTGATGCAATTGTTAATGCTGCTAATACAACTTTACTTGGCGGTGGCGGAGTGGATGGTGCAATTCATCGCACAGCTGGCCCAAAGCTCTTGGAAGAATGTAAGACTTTAGGCGGTTGCCAAACTGGCGAAGCAAAAATTACAAAAGGTTACAACCTGCCAGCTAAATATGTTATACATACTGTAGGCCCGGTTTGGAAAGGCGGGAACAATAATGAAGATCAATTGCTAACCAATTGTTATATAAATTCTCTTATAATTGCAGTCGAATACAAAATAAAAACCATTGCCTTCCCGGCAATAAGTACGGGTATTTACTCATTTCCTATTGAACGTGCAACAAAAATTGCTGTTAAAACTGTCAGAGATTTTTTAGGCGAAGATGAATTTTTAGAGAAAGTAATTTTTGTCTGCTTCAGGGAAAGTGATTACAATATTTATAAAAATCTACTGTCTAGCTATACGTAAATCAAAATCCAGACTGTCACGTTTATCTCAAAAATAAAATTGCAATACCCCCAACTGCAATAAATGCCCCCACAATTGAAATCCATGATAAATTTTCTTTGTAATAATATCGTACCATTGGAAGCATAATTATTGGAACAGTTGCCATTAAAGTAGATGCAATACCAACTTTTGCATGCGATACAGAAATTAAGCTGAATGTAATTCCAAGGAATGGACCAATAATAGAACCGATAATAGTAAGGACTAATGCTTTGTTATTATTCTTAAATACTGTGAACGGGTTCTTAATTCTTTTAGCAAATAGAAATAACGGATAGAGAAAAATTATTGATGAAGTAATACGCACGTTAGCAGCAACAAATCCATTTATTTCTCCTTCGTTAAAAGCTAACTTTGCAAATATTAGACCGACTGCCTGACCAATTGCACCGATAAGAGCATAAACAATTCCGGTATTATCAACTTTATAATTAGAAGTGGGTTTTTCTTTACGCTGCAAAACAACCATTGCAATCCCGGAGATTGTAATAACCATTCCCATCACACCAATAAAAGAAATTACTTCATCTAAAAAGATAAATGCTAAAATAGCGGAGATACCCGGTGCCAGTGCCATTACAAGCATACTTAAGCGTGCACCGATATGCTGAAATGATTTAAATAAAAATGTATCGCCTATAACTAATCCGGCAAAACCGCTCAATATTAAATTGAATACCTGTGTAACCGATAAATTTATACTAAGGTTAAAAACTATTATTGTAACCGATAAATAAATTACAGCAAGCAGTAACCTTGTAATATTAACATACAAAGAACCGACCCTTACCGATGCTTCTGTAAATACTATTGATGTTCCCGACCAAAGGATTGCTGTTAAGAGTGCAAAAAATTCACCAACAAGAGGCATAAAAATTTTCCATATAAAGATTAATTATTCCCTTACCATTATAATTTATTAACAGAATTTAATTCCATTATTTTTTCCGAAATTTTTTCCCAGACCATTTCAATAGAGATTGCTTCCATAGCCCGCCTTTCATCTTCATCCGAATAATGTTCGAGTTTATGTGGCGACTTAATGTTTATATGCTGATTTCCATATGCACCCCAGTCAATAGGATCAGAAGAACCGAGTAACGCAACAACAGGAGTCCGGACAGCAACCGCAACATTCATTGGGCCGGTACAGTTAGAGAAAAACAATTTCGAGTTACTTATCAAAGCTGCAAGCTGTCCAATTGTATTTGTTGGTGGTGCTTTAATAGCATCGTTCCCGATATTTGCAACAACCTGATCTGCCAGAATGGACTCATTACTTCCCCAGGTAACAACAATTCTCATATTAAATTCTTTAGCAATTCGTTTACCAATTTCAGCAAATCTTTCCGGCAGCCATGCTCTAATAGATCTGCTTGCACCGGGGTGAATGCAAATTGTACTATCGGGATTAAGACTGTTAATGCTATAAAAATTTTCAGCAAACTTTTTATCATCATCAGAAATATAAATTACCGGATTGTCATCATTAAAAACTAATCCCAAAGCTCTTACAATATCGAGGTTTCTATTTATCTCGTGATATCTGCCAACAGGATGATCTAATTGAATAGTATATAAGTTCATCATTTTCTTTGGACCGCTGCTGATTCTTTCCTTGGCACCTGATAGGTATGTCAATAATGCGGCTCTTTCCGATGTCCATCTTAAGTTTATTGCCAGATCAATTTTTTTTCTTCTTAATTTTAATGCAATTAATAATTGTTTGAGAATGGAATCTTCAACTTTATTTCTATTTGTATTAATAATTAGATGTTCGTTTACTAAAAATCCGGGAGGGATCAGCTGTTTCATTAATGGATTAGTTAAAAGTGTAATTAGGGCATTGGGATAATTTTCCCGGACAGTTTTAATTGCCGGAGTAGCCGCAACAAGGTCACCTAATGCACCCCATTTAATTATTAATATTCTTTCAAAGTTTTTCTTTATCATAGTTTTAAAAGTTCGCCAACTTTTTTGTAAACGTCTTCAACGTTAATACCATCAAGGAAGGGTTTTACATTTATATCCTGATTAGAAAAATTTCTTTTACCAAATATTATAAAATGAAAATCACTTTCGGAATAAAAATTCCAGCACTTTTCGTAGTCTTCAGGAATTAGTGCTAGTACAGGTGTTTGCACTGCAACTGCCAGATGTCTTGTACCTGTATCATTCGCGATTAATAGTTTGCATTTACTTATGAGTGCTGCAACCTTAAGAACATCTGTATTTACAAAGTAAATATTTTGCTGCTTTTCAAAACTATTTTTTATTTCTGTGCATACATCTTTATCCTGAGGTCCTTCGAATACTATGATTCTAATTTCAGGTTTCAATAAAAGCTTATTTATTAATTGAACAAAGTTTTCAACTTTCCAGATTTTTGAAGGTTCGCTTGCACCGGGATGAATGCCTATTAACAAATTATTTGTTAAAATATTTTGGTGCGATATAAAATCATTCACCCAATTTTTATCTTCATCGGAAAAAAATATTTCGGTTCTATTTGAATCGATTCTAACATCTGCCCGGGTAATAATATTGTTATAATATTCAAGATAACTCATCGAGTTCTCTTCAACATTCACATTTCTATTAAATAGAAATGAAAAACTCTGTCTAGCGGGTGCTATTCTAATTTTAGATCCGGAGAACCCTGCCCAGAAGGCAGTTCTATCACCCGGGTGAAGTACAATTACTAAATCAAATTTCTCCTTCCTTATTTTAAAAATAAAATTTATTCCTGAGAAAAATTTTTTAATACTATTATTTCCCTTTAATTCGGTATCAAAAGAAATTATCTTTTTTACATAAGGATTATTTTTGAATACCGGTTCAAAACCTTTCCTGATTAATAAAACAATTTCTGAGTCGGGGTAAGTTTTAGATAGGGATCTTATTCCGGGAGTAGATACTACCAGGTCACCTAAATATTTTATGTTAACTACAAGTATTTTCAAACGATTATATAATCAAATTTGTTTTTGGTAAAATAAACTGTTTTACAAATTATATAAAATTCCGAAACTGATTATCCAATTATTAATTCCGCCATTTGGAATTTTGAGATTCGCATTTGATAAATGCCGGAATCCTGTTCTAATATCAAATGATAAATTGTTTTGCATATAAATGATAACTCCAATATCCAGATTACTATTAAACATAAACCCGGATACCTGTCTATCGGGTGACTTTTGAGAATAATGCGGACCTGTTGAAACCAGGAAATAAGTACTTATAAAATCATTTATGAGGTTGAAAGAAAAAATAAATCCAGCCCCCATCCCTATTTCATGACTTCTCATATTTGCTTGAAATTTTTTATTCGGTTTGTAATATGTAATTCCATATTCTGTTTGCAATATGAGGCTTACTTCCCACGGATTTTTATAAAGTATAGAATACATATAATGAAATTGTGCAAAAAATATTTCATAGGAATAATCAACTTTAAAGTCTATACCAAAACCAAGTATTTTTATTTCCTGATCACCATAGCTAAATGAAAAGCCGATTTTATTCTTTGATGTCTCCTGTAAATCTGTTTGGGTATAATTATTATTTAAGAAGATGAAATTTAGAGCGAGTGAAATAAGAATGTAATGACAAATTCTATTAATCATTTAGTATTTCTTTTTACACAAGAAAATATAGTTAGCGGATTATGATAAAACAAGCATTCATAATCGGCCGCAAAAAATTATAAGTTGAAATACATTTTATATTCGAAAGGATGTGGCATCGTTCCAATTGCCTGAATTTCTTCGGTCTTAATCTTTACCCATTGTTCAAGCAACTCATCGGTAAAAATGTTTCCTCTTCTCAAGAATTCATGATCAACTTCAAGTGCATCAAGCGCTTCTGTCAAATTTCTTGGCAACATGTGTATTTTATGTTTGGTTTCATCATCAAGAAAATTTCGGTCGTATGGTCCGAAACCTTCTTTTACCGGATCAATTTTATTAACAACTCCATCAATTCCGGCAAGCAACATAGCCGATAAACAAAGGTAGGGATTTGCAGTAGCATCAGGCGGTCTATATTCAAACCTAACCTCATCAGGGTTAGAAATATATTTGGGAATTCTAATTGCAGATGCACGATTACCCTGACCGTATGTTAAAGCAACCGGAGCTTCGAAACCGGGCACAAGACGTTTGTAAGAATTAGTACTTGGATTCGTAAATGCAGAAAGTGCCGGGGCGTGTTTTAACAATCCGCCGATAAAATATAGAGCCAGTTCATTAAGGTTTCCATATGCGCCTTTCTTGTAAAAAGCGTTCTTCCCTTTTTTTGTAAGGAACAGATGTAAATGCATTCCATTACCGGCTTGTTGATACATCGGCTTTGGCATAAATGTAATGAATAAATCTTTTTGACGTGCAAAATTGAAAAGAACATATTTCGCAGTAACAATATTATCTGCTGTGTCTAAAAGACTTGAGAAATAGGTTTCAATTTCCTGTTGACCTCTTTCACCAACTTCGTGATGATGATATTTTACATTTATTCCAAATTTTGCAAGAAGCTTACATGCTTCGTCTCTAAAATCATCGTAAATATCAAAAGGATTTGCAGCGTGATATGCCTTCTTATAGAACTCCTCGGCATGTTCAACAGTATAATATGAAGTTGCAGTGCGGGTATCATAATTAACTTTAGAAAATATATAAAACTCAAACTCGGGTCCCCACATGGATCTATCTGTACCTGTTGTTTTTTTAAGTAATTCTTCCGCTTGCTTTGCTAGGTATCTTCCATCCTGAGAGAATTTTGAGCGCTTTTCATCTGTTAGTATAATGTTTGAATAAAAACTTAATGTAGGAGCCTCTCTAAAAAGATCAATAACAGCAGTATCAAGATCAGGAATTAAAATCATATCGCTGTTTTCAACTTTCTTAAAACCATAGCTTGACCCGTCAAAACCAACACCCTCTTTAATTATTTGAGAAATTAGATTATCGTGCATTGGAAGTGAAATATGATGTAACCTACCGGTAAGGTCGATGGCTTTTAAATCAATAACTTCAATTTTATTTTTTTTGATTAAAGCATTAATTGATTGCAAAGAATGTTTTGGCATAAAATCCTCATTACAAAATAATAGAGATAAAAAAGCCCCGCCTATAGCGAGGCTGACTGTTTTAAAAAAATGATTATTTACCTGAATAATTTATTGCTGAGATTCCAGGGAATACACCCGTAGTATCAAGTTCTTCTTCAATTCTTAATAATTGATTGTACTTTGCAATTCTATCAGTTCTGCAAGCCGATCCGGTCTTAATTTGTCCGGCATTGGTAGCAACTGCAACATCTGCAATTGTAGTATCTTCAGTTTCACCAGAGCGGTGACTTATTACAGCAGTATAGCCAGATCTCTTTGCCATTTCAATACAATCTAAAGTTTCTGTTAAAGTTCCAATCTGATTCAGTTTGATTAAAATAGAATTAGCAATTCCTTTTTCAATTCCCTTTGCAAAAATTTCTGTGTTAGTTACATAGATATCATCGCCTACCAACTGGATTTTATTTCCAACTTTATCAGTCAATAATTTCCAACCATCCCAATCGAATTCTGCCATACCATCTTCGAGTGAAATTATTGGATATTTATTGATCCAGTTAACCCAGTAATCAACCATTTTTTCCGGAGAGATGTAGGATTTATCCGACTTAAATAAGTAGTAGGATTTTTTCTCATTATCCCACATTTCGCTGGCAGCAGGATCGAGCGCAATAAAAATATCTTTACCGGCTTTGAAACCGGCTTTCTCAATTGCTTCAAGAATAACTTCGATTGCTTCATCATTGGATTTTAGATTAGGTGCAAAACCACCTTCGTCACCTACAGCAGTATTGTAACCTTTCTTTTTAAGAACCGATTTTAATGTATGAAATGTTTCAACACCATACCGAAGTGCTTCTGCAAATGTTGGTGCGCCAACCGGCATTACCATGAATTCCTGGAAGTCAACATTATTATCGGCATGTTTTCCTCCATTAAGAATATTCATCATTGGTACCGGTAATGTCCTTGCACTTGTTCCACCGATATAACGATATAAAGGGAGTCCCAGAGATTCTGCTGCAGCTTTGGCACATGCAAGCGAAACACCAAGTATTGCATTTGCACCAAGTTCAGCTTTATTCGGAGTGCCGTCTAATTGAATCATCATGTTGTCAATAGCAACCTGGTCCGTAGCGTCAAAGTCTATTAATTCATCCGCAATTTTAGTATTTACATTTTCGACTGCCTTTTTAACACCTTTGCCAAGATATCTGGTCTTATCACCGTCACGTAATTCAACAGCTTCGTTCTCTCCCGTAGAAGCACCGCTTGGTATTTCGGCTCTTCCAACTATTCCATTTTCTAATGTTACTTCTACTTCAATAGTGGGGTTACCTCTTGAATCAAGAATCTCGCGTCCCCATACATCAACTATAGTTGTCATTTTTTATTCTCCTTTTATGAATAACATAAACTCATTTTTTGTGTTATGAAATTTAGTAAAATAGGACGAATTCATACTGATAAAATTCCGAAAATTATTTATGTTTGAGAAGGTGATGGAGTTCACCACTTTCATGATTAATATGAACCCGTACTAGTCGGGGAAACCGCCCACCAGGCTGATAACTCCTATCATATTTTTTAAAATTATCCGGAGTACTTTTATGGTAAATTACCTTTTAGTATCAGCAGGTGCTGCTATTGGTGGTGCAGCAAGATATTGGCTCTCTGATTTTGTTTATAAGTTTTTACCTGAGAACTTTCCTTATGGAACACTGACTGTCAATATCAT
>JAGXSM010000270.1 GCA_018333725.1 Melioribacter sp.
GGGTCAGGATTTTGATATGTGGTTAAGAATTTCCTCAAAATTTGTCTCTTTCTACATTGATAAGCGAACATGCGTTACAAGAATTCATAAAGGTCAAACAACCAATTCATTTGTAGAAGGCGGCGTTCTCGATTCTACCCGTGCACTAATAAAATTTTTAAACGAAAGGAGTTTCCACGAATTATTCCCATTCACAGATTTCCGGGATCCTCAAAACATCTTAAAAGCAATTAATGAAGTAATCTATATTACTACAAAAGCCGATGCATTCCTTTACAGGTGTGGTTTTACAACAGCACTGGTAGAGAAAACAATGGATTGGTTCACTAATAAAATTCCAAAACCGATCAGTGAGAAATTGCACCCTTTCATAAAAAACATAATTACTGAAAATTTAGATAAACCCCTACCGGTAGAAATTAAAAATGTTCTTAAGCTCTTTTTGAATAAGAAGAACCTTGATTATAAACCCCACAATTTTATTTCTGATACCAAAGATTATGTTCAATATCTAATTAAACACGGAGATCAGAGACAGGCTAAAGCAATCGAAACTTATTTATTAAAAATTACTGATCCATCAAATCGGAATAATTCTGAGGAAGAAATATATAACCCGATTCTTTTAGGTTATCCTGAAAATGATTTATTCGAAAAAATTAATCCTGAAAATATCAGGTACTGGACACTTGAACCGGGCAGTTTAATTACAAATTCAATAAAGTATTCTATAAAATTAGTATGTAAAAAATGCAATAACACTTTCAACTTCCATTTCGAAAATGAAATGGGTAAAAATCCAACTGTTCAGAATTTTATCTGTCCCGAGTGCAAAAGCGGATATAGATTTGATGATGAAAACCTCGATCAGGATTTTGTAAAATATCATTCTAAAAAAGTTATAAGCGCAGATAACTCAAATTCCGATTTATCTAAAGTTGCATTTTTTATACGAGATGCTTCGGTAATTGGTGGTGGGACAAAAATTCTATTTAAGTATATCGACTGGCTGATTAGACTTGGTGTTAAAGTTACTATTTACTCCTTCACTAAAAAGCCCGACTGGATAAATGCCCGATTAAAGTATATTCAGATTAGCAGTGAGCTTGAAATAAAAACCAATTACAAACTTCTTTTTGTCTTCAGCATTTTTGATGTTCCACTTGTTCTTAATAGAATCCCGATTTCAAAAGTCGTTCACATCTGCCAGGGTTACGAAGGTTATCACTTCGGAAGAGATTATGATGAAATGAGAAGCGACAAACATATTCTGACCAGGCTTCATGCAATACCTGTAAAGAATATTTCTGTTTCTACTCATCTTGTAGAACTATTTAAATCAAAATATGGAAGGGAATCAGAGTATATTCCAAACGGAATTGATCATAGAATATTTTCATTTAGAGATTTCACTAATCGGAATAAATCGATTTTATTTGTTGGTAATCCGTTCCATCCATTAAAAGGATTTACATTCCTTGCAACGGCAATAAAGAGAATTCAGCAATCTCCATTTAAAATTGATGAGCTCAAATTAAATATTGTAATGGGTTATAATCCGGATAGTAAAGATGCTGTTGTAAAACAGCTTTCTGATGAACTTGATTGTGAAATTGATATCAAAGTTAAGCTTGAAAGCTCTAAAGTAGCTGAACTAATGCAGAACTCGAGTGTTGTTGTTTGCACATCCTGGTACGAAGGATTTTCTCTTCCACTAATTGAAGGGATGGCTTGCGGAACACCCGTTATTACTACTTACAATCTTGGTGCACAAAGCTTTTGTAGAAACGAAATTAATTCATTCAATGTAGATTATGGCGATATCGATTCTCTTGCGCAGCATATTATTGATACAATTTATCAGACAAAAGATTTAAGCAAATTGATTTCGAATGCTTACAGAACATCATTACAATATTCAGAACATAATTCAGTTATTCAATTTTTTAATGCCATGGAAAATCTGTTGCACAAAGAATTTGATCAGCAGAATAAAAAATTACTTGATGATGAATATAATTATTGTGAGCTGGAATCAATTAATTCAACCATCGATAACGTAACTCCGGAAGTGAGCATTGTAATCCCGGTTTATAATCAGCTCGATTACACTAAGCAATGCCTCGAAAGTCTCGCTAATACGGTTAATCAGAAAATAGAGTTAATAATTGTTGATAATGCAAGCAGTGATGGTACTTACGAATATCTTTCTGATTACAATAACAGCAAAATAAATCTTGTGTTGATAAGGAATGATGAGAATCTCGGATTTCCCAAAGCAGTAAATCGTGGAGTTGAAGAAAGTACGGGGCAGTATGTTCTAATTGCTAATAACGATATTGTTTTTAACGGTAACTGGCTGGAGCGGATGATTGAAGTTGCTGAGAGTGACTGTAAAATTGGTTTAGTCGGTCCAATAAGTAATGAAGTAAGCGGACTTCAACGCGATGAGAATGCAGTGTATAGCTCTATTGAAGAAATGAAAGAATATGCAGAGAGTGTTAATGCTAAGAAAAAAAATCAGATCCTTAATTTTCCGCGGTTAGCATTTTTATGTACATTGATCAAACGAGAAGTTATTAATAAAATCGGCGGACTCGACGAAAGATTTTCACCGGGTAATTACGAAGACGATGATTATTGTTTGCGGGCTCAGCTTGCCGGCTACAAAGCAGTAATTGCAAAAGATGTATTCATTCATCACTTCGGTTCAAAAAGCTTTAAAGCAGATGGTAACGAAGTTTACAGAAAAAGGTTAGAAACTAACAGGGAAATATTTTTTACTAAATGGGGCGGCACTCCTGAAGATATCTGGTTGAAAAATGAAACTGTAAATCCACGGCAATATATTTTCCCGATTAATAAAAATTCTTTTGTAAAATATTTTGAAAGGACCAAAGTACATATTGCAGATAATGAGCTCGAACTTGCAGAAAAATCTATTTATGATGCGGTTATTAATTTCGATACTGCTAATTCAATTATTACTTATACAGAATTGCTGAATCTTGCGGGTAATATTTCACTTGCAAATAACAATTTTGAAAATGCAGCTCAATATTTCGAAACTGAGCTGACCGAAGATTCAAACTCATCCTCTGCTTGTCTTGGACTTGGACAGGTTCTTATGTTAAGCGATCAACCCGAACAGGCAAAAGTTATGTTCGAGTGGGCTGTTAGGTATGATAATAAAAATGAGTTTGCAACTAAATTTTTAGCAGAAGTAAATTCTAAACTTGGTCACAATATTGATCATATGTCGGTGGTGGAATAATATGAGCACTATTACGCTTTCAATGATTGTAAAGAATGAAGAGAAACACCTTTCCGGATGTTTGAATTCTGTTAAAGATGTTGTTGACGAAATTATAATTGTTGATACCGGGTCATCAGATAATACCATTGGTATTGCAGAACAATACGGGGCAAAGATATTTCACTTCGATTGGATAAATGATTTTTCAGCAGCAAGAAATTATTCTCTTAGTAAATCTACGGGGGATTGGATTCTTTATCTGGATGCAGATGAAAGACTAAATCCTCATTCGAAAGAGGAGTTGAAGAGTATAACCGGAGCAAAAAATAAAATCGGTTTTTATTGTACTGTAAAAAGTCTGGATTCCGAACATGGTAGGGATAATCAGATGTCCTACGTTCGTTTATTCGCAAGTAATAACAATATTACATTTAACGGTTCTGTGCACGAGCAGATAATACCATCGTTGTTAAAAAATGGTTATGAAATTAATAAGTCTAATATTCTAATTGAGCATATCGGTTATGATATTAATACCGATATGAAAAAGGAAAAAGCAAAACGTAATTTAGAATTACTTGTTCAGGAATATCGGAAGTGTAAAAATCCTTATTTGGAATTTCAACTTGCATTAACCCATGAGATCCTCAAAAATTATTCAGAAGCAGGAAAATATTTCTTACTTGCGGCTGAAAATAAAAGTTTTAATACACTATACCGCGCACATTCATATACATCGCTCGCAGTTCTTTTTAATAATGAACATAATATAAATGAAGCAAGTAAGTATTTAGAGAAATCTCTCCTTATACGTAATAACGACGCATTCACTCATCTTTTAGCCGCTAAAATCTATTTACGTAGAAATGAAATGAAGAAAGCTATCGAACATTGCCAGAAAGCTGAATTATTTAATAATGATCTGATAAATGGTAAAGGAAATACAGACTATTCTGTTTTCCTGAATGAAGAAGAAATTATACTCTGCGGTTTAACAATTGCAAAGAAGGTTGGCGACAATAACATACAGAAAAATTATTATCGGAAATTTATCAATTATGTTAATAGCTCAAGGTTAATTGAAAAGGAAAAATTTGTTTCATCTATTGAAAGGTTGATTGAAAATAAACCAATAGATCTGTCAGAAATAGTTACTATTACCAGGTACACCAATAATCAGAACCTTCCGGTAATACTTTTTATAATAAAAGAATATTCTGAAATGAATTCTAAACTGGTGCTTTTAGAAAAATTATTAGAGCTATTCCCTGAGGATTTGGAGATTAAGAAATGTTTGGGTGAATTTTATATTACGTGCAATGAACACGAGAAAGCAGCAGAAATCTATATTAATCTGGCAAAGAACAGAAATGATGATCCATCCATATATTTTTATCTTCTCTCATTTTATATAACCGATGGAAATTATGACGGACTATTTCAGACAATAAAATTAATTGAAGAGAAGTTTTTCAACATACCAGAAGTAATAGAAAGAATTAATCTAATCAAATCAAAGCTTACCGGAGTTCCTTCCAATTAGACTGAAATTTGTTTTAAACTTTTTAATCAACCATCCGATAATATAATTGAGAAAATAATCTCAACAAATTAACAGCTCAAGCAAGGAAGCTTGAGTAAAATAATAAAAACACATGGAGGTAGTTATGGCATTCTCAGTTAACACAAACATTGGTGCATTAAAAGCTTATAACGCTTTAGTAAAGGTTAATGCGCAAACAGAAAAAGCACAACTTCGTTTAGCAACACAGAAGAAGATCAACTCAGTAGCAGATGATACATCTGGCTACAACGTTGGTAAAAAGTTGGAAGCTGAAACATTAGTTAAAAAAGCTCAGTTAAATAACATTTCTTCTGCAAAGAACTTCTTATCTACTGCTGAATCCGCTCTTTTACAGATAAGTGACAAATTAAACCAGATTAAAGCAAAACAAGTTGATGCAAGCGATCCTCTTAAAGATGCTGCTTCAATCGCAAAAGATATTAGAACATTAGCTGGTGAAATCAGTTCTATTCTTGGCAACACAACAATTAACGGAACAAACCTCTTATCAAGTACATCTGCTCCGTCATTTAATGTTGGTGGCGCATCATTAACATTTGATTTTTCAACATCTGCTTTAGGAGTAGCTGCTCTTGAAGCTGCAGTTGGAACATCAGGTCTGCAAAGCACAACAGACAATACTGTTATCGCTTTTGATACAACTACAGTTGGAGATAACGTAAGAGCTGCTCTTGGTAGAATCGGTAACCTTTCTCAAGCTCTTGATTCAAGAGAAGAATTCTTAACCGCAGCTATTGCTAACAACACAGCTTCAATAAGCAGTATATTTGATGCAGACGTTGCAATGGAACAATTGAATGCTACTAAAGGTCAAATTTCCTCTCAAATCAGTACCGCAATGGTAGCTCAAATGAATTCAGCACCTCAGCAGATATTGAGCTTATTTCGATAATATTAGTTTCGGTATCGAAATCTTGCTCACTGAGAATTGACAGGAACCCCGGCTTTAATGCCGGGGGTTTTTTAACAAAATACCGGAAACAATATGCATACAGCACAATCTTTTCATAATAAAACTAATCCTTACTTAGTAAATCAAATCAGTATTGCTTCGCCCCAGCAGCTTATTATGAAAGTTTACGATTTCGCAATTGTACACTGCCAGAAAAACGATATGGTTAAAACCAACGAAGCATTACAGATACTTATAAATGCTCTTAATTTTGACGATCCTTCTGCAAAAGATATTTCTTTTGGTCTTTTTAAATTGTATCAGTATTGCCAGGAACAGATGAGAAAAAACAATACACAGGTTGTATTCAAAATACTATCTGAACTTAGAGATACCTGGCAAGAATCATTGAATAATATGAGATAGTTAATGGCTTACGATGCACTTACTACATCCGGAATTAATAATCTTGTTGCTAATTACAAAACCACTGAACAGAGTAAGCGGATTACTCCACTTGCAACTCGTAAAAATCTCTACCAGAACATTACTTCTGCATATTCAGTTTTAAGTAGTAAGTTAGATGCTCTTAAGTCGGTTCTGTCGAACTTAAACTCCTCTTCTACAGATTCAGTTTATTTTTCTAAAACAGCATCATCATCAAACACAAATTTTTTAACTGTCAATTCAACATCTGGTGCTGATGATGGTGCATACTCAATTAGAATAAATCAGCTTGCTAAAAATGATCTTGTTATTTCTAATGATCTTGTTTCCAGCGACTCATCAAGTGTAATTACCGAACCCGGGACCCATCTATTCCAGGTTAAAACTGGTGATGGTAGCGGCGGTGAATTTATAAGCAAAGTCTCTGTTACTTTTTCGGAAAATGATTTTACCGCTGGAGTAATTAAAAACAGCACAGTCATTCAAAAAATACAGCAAGCTATTAATGCTGATAAAGCCGAAGTCATTTCAACAAAAATCTCGGGTAATTTAAATACTCCGGGTTCATTTGTGGTTGATTTGAACGGAACTGAAACTACAATTAATTATTCAGCTGGATCTTACAGCGAAGTAATTGATAGCATTGTTTCTCAATTAAATTCAGGTAGCGGAATCTCAGCTCAAAAAATTATTGATGGTGAATCTTTCCAGCTAAAAGTTACTGTAACCGATTCGTCAAAATATATTTC
>JAGXSM010000271.1 GCA_018333725.1 Melioribacter sp.
CATCATATAGTTGAAGAAAAAGTTCAGGACCTTCAAATTATAAAAGCATTTATAATTGGTTTTGCAAAAGGTAATCCGCCGCTTGTTGCAGCAGAAATGGCGCGCCGTGTTATTTTCTCTGATGTACGACCCACTTTTCAGGAACTTGAAGCTGCTCTCAGAGGGAAAAAATAAATGTCCGATCAGCAATCAAATAATTCCCTTGGTAACGTTCAGTTCGATCAGGCCCCGATTGTTAAAAAAATTAAAAAGGTACATGGCGGGCACCACGGAGGTGCATGGAAAGTTGCTTATGCAGATTTCGTTACAGCTATGATGGCACTATTTATTGTATTGTGGGTACTTGGTCAAAATGACGAAGTAAAAGAAGCCGTTGCGGGCTACTTTAAAGATCCGGTCGGATTTTCATCAAAAGGGCAGAGCATTCTTGAGGGAAAAAACTCACAGTTAATCGATCTTAACATCGAAGAAGATATTAAAAGACAGGAAGCTGAAAAGTTTGAACTGGAAAAAATGGGTGAAAAACTTAAAGAGGATATTGGAAAAGATACTGAATTGATGAATATCTCCGATCAGGTAAAAGTAGAAATTACTAAAGAGGGTCTGCGGATTGAACTTATCGATTCAGAAAAGGATGTTTTTTTTGAAGTTGGTACTTCTGAATTGAAAGCGGATGCAAAAAAATTAATCCAGACTGTTGGCAAAGAACTTTCCAAACTTTCTAATAAAATTATTGTTGAAGGTCATACAGACGCAAGACAATATCAAAACGATGGAAGCGGGTATTCAAATTTTGAACTGAGTACAGACCGGGCAAATTCCGCTAAACGTGCATTAGTCTCCGGAGGAGTTTCGGAAAAACAAATTGATGAGGTAAGAGGATTTGCCGATACACGTTTAAGAGATGTTAATGATCCTTTCAGTTTCTTAAATAGAAGAATAAGCATTACGGTTAAATATACCTCTAAATGAATGATGAAAGAAAAATATTGATTGTTGAAGATGATCCTATGCTTCAGGAATTTTACAAAGTACTTTTTAAACGCCTTGGTTATAATTGTATTATTACCGAAAATGGGGAAGAAATTATTAACTATGTTACAAGCGGTGAAATAAATCTATTAATTGTTGACCTTAATCTGAAAAATACGTTCCTTAATTCCAGGGCAATAGATGGTGTTGAACTTGCACGGTATATTAAACAAAATTTTTATAAATTTAGAATACCAATCCTGGTAATAACGGCGTACTCAACCAATTATTTTGCTGATGATTTACTTAAGAATGGTTTTGCGGATGATTATATGCTAAAACCAATTGTCAATTTCGACAAACTAATAGAAAAGGTAGATAACCTTCTATGGATGAACTAAAAGATAAAGTCCTTGTTGTTGAGGATGAAAAAGATACCCGTTTTATTCTGGAAAAATTATTAACCAGAAATAATTACCACGTCGAAATGGCTGTTAATGGGGAAGAAGCTATCGATGTTCTAAAAAGATTTGAGCCGAAAGTTATATTAGCAGATTGGACCATGCCGGTTCTTGATGGTATTGCTCTTTGTAACATCCTTAAAAGTGATGAACGATATAAATCTATTTTCTATATAATTTTAACTGCCAGATCCTCTCTTAAAGATAGAGTGATGGGTCTAGATATTGGGGCAGACGACTTTCTTGTTAAACCGATCGAAAATCAGGAACTGTTAGCTCGTATAAGGTCCGGTGTTAGAATTTTTAATCTTCAAAGTGAGTTACGAAGTATTGAGCATAATAAAGCTGTAATTGAAATGGCATGTACTATCGGGCACAAAATTAATAATCCTCTTAGCAGTCTTTCACTTTCAATTAAAGGGATAGAAAATGATCTTAATCCCGCAGAAGTTGCTAAAATCAACGATGATTTAAGGATTATTAAGGAATCTACAGAAAGAATTAGCAAATTTGTTCAGGAATTAATTCACCTCCAAAATCCTCAATTAGTAGACTACATCGATAATAATCGAATGTTAAAAACCGAATAGGGTAAAAAACTTCTCTTTTCTTTCGATAATAGAGAGAGGAGAAGTAATGTTAAAAAAAGTCCTAAATATTAATCCCGGTTCGGATTACAAAAAAGCTACGGGTAATCCAAAGTACTATAAGAAAGTTAGCGGATTTCAAATGTCTATGAATTCTGCAAACGATACTTTATATATTTCCCCGGCAACATCACTTCTTGCCAGTCTTGGTTGGAAAATAAAAAAACTGAACAGGGACTCTGAAAAAATTCAGATTCAATTTGAATTGGATGAAATTGATTTTGAAGCTTCCATATTTGTTTTCGAACTTAATCAACATCCTAAAATTGATTATAAGGTGGTAAAAAAAGTAAACAGGTTTGCTTCCGATGTTATTGTAACATTGTTTCTATCTGCCCCGGTAAAGTCTCTAACCGATGATATTACGAGCGATATAAAATTTAATGTACTAAAAAGATTTTTCTACCAGTTTGAATCCCCCAGGTTTAAGAAAGCAACCACAATTGATGATTCAAATATTATTGAAACCCTATTATTCGATTTAAGAAAGGAAATAACCGACGAATTTAATTTAATAAATAACTGTTTTATAAAATTTCTGGAAAAATATATTTCATTTAAATCAATGAATCAAAATGCTTTGGATGACGAGGGTGTAATCATCAAAAGTATTCACATTGAATAGAGAACTAGATGCGTAATTGGTTCGATTATAGCAATAATGTTGCTAACACATCATCAGTGTTCAGTAATTATAAGGAACTGCCCACGAACAGGACGGTTGTAATTATTAATCCTAATCTGGACATTGTCTTTTGTAATGATACCTTTACAAGGTATTTCTTTCTTAATATAAATGATAGTTTACACAGACTTAATCCCAATTCGGAACTTCTTTGTTTATTAAAAGGATTTATTGAGAATAAATATTTAAATCTTGCCTCGGAAATCAATTTTAGTCTTCCCGGAAAACCAGAGAACTTACTTCATCAGGTTATTCTGGAAAGGATCTTAATTGAATCAAGCGAATTATTATTTGTATCGATAGAGTCATTAGAAAACAGGAGAGCAGTTGAAAGAAAAATAAATGCACTTCACAATGCACTGGATCATGGTAGAGTACCGATTCTTATTACAAACGTTGAGAAAAAAATTGTCTATGTTACCCGGTCATTCGAAGAAATATTTTCCAAGGAGTTTGATACACTTTACAATTTAACGGTTTTAGATCTCTTTTATGAATTCCTTCAATTCGATCAGTTCGAAGAATTCAAAACCGCAGTTGAAAATAATAATCCCTGGAAAAAGCTGATTCCAATTACGAAAAACAGCAATGTTGAATACTGGGAATTCACAATTAATCCTTTCATTCTGGATGATGGTTTTGATGTGTTCCTCATACTAAGCGCTTCCAATCTTACAGAACATATTAATCAATCAAAGGTTATTGAAAATTCGGAACGGCGTCAGAAACTTATTATAGAAAATATTTCAGATTTGCTTTTAATTCTTAAACCCTCCGGTACAAAGCTATTGTTTGAAAACGCAAATGATAATTTCTGTAAACTATTTCAACTTGATAAACAGGAATTACATTTATTGCCGATTCAAAATTTTCTGCCCGAGACATTGACAAATATTATTTGTAGATCTCTTGATGAAATTAAATTAAACAACAAAGCCGTTGTTGAATTTAGCTATATCCATAATCAGGAAAGGATTTACAAATGTATAATTACGTTTACTGTTACTAACGACCTTGAAAGCGTTATCTACATTGTTACAATGAAGGATGTTACTGAAGAGAACAGGTACCGCGAACAGTTAGAGAAAAACTACCAGAAAGAGTTACAACTGAACAAAATGAAATCTGATTTTCTTGCTAACATATCTCATGAAATTAGAACACCTTACAATGGTATAATCGGTTATTCCGAAATAATTGATGACTGTATTACCAATAATGATTATCAATCAATTCGGGAATTAATTTCCTCGATGAAAGAGGTGATGGGCAGAGCCCTCAATTTATTTACAAATCTTGTTGAAGTCTCTCAAATAGAAGCAGGTGAAATCGAAATTGAAAAAGTGGAATTGAATTGTAACCAGGTATTAATTAAAATATATAACAAACGCTTACTGGATGCTCAAAATAAAAATCTGGAATTTAAACTTGAGTGTGGATGTTCGGAATCATTTATTGAAGTTGATTGGGTAAAGCTGGAAAGGATTATAGATGTTCTTATTGATAATTCAATTAAGTACACACATAAAGGATTTGTTGCACTCTCTTCAAAACTTGAAGGTGATGAAGTAATAATATCAATTTCTGATACCGGAATAGGATTCGACAAATCTCAAACAGACCGATTGTTAACTCCTTTTGCACAGGAAGTGGAAGGATATTCAAGACCTTACGAAGGAGTTGGCTTAGGGCTTACTGTTGCTTACAAATTGACAAGACTTCTTGGCGGAAAATTTGAAATTAACAGCGAAAAAAATAAGGGAACTGAAGTTAAAATTTCCTTCCCCAAAATAAACGGTAATACAAGTCTTACAGTTACGGAGATACTATGATAAGCATCATAGATCAATATAAACCTGTAGACTTGGAAAATGAAGTTGATTATTCCCGTTTAATAAAGCTGGGTAAGGATTTCTTTGATGTCAATGCAAGAATAGAATTTGATTATTTCGCATACTTAAAAGATAGCACCAAACTTTCTACCTTTGAAATACCCGAAGAATACAAAGAGATTTTTATTCCACGGACTAATCCCGCTGCATTTTGGACTTATGATTCATGGCTTCTGCTTCAAATAGAAGATTACATGAAATCAAATTTTCTACGAGCCAAAAATGTAGAAGTCTATAAAGCTATTAAAGAAAATTTTACAAAGTGGGCAACAACCAAACTAAAAAACGAAAAAGAGTATTATGCCAATAATGCTATTAATCTGATCGAACGTGATGTCTATAAACAGAATTTCTTTAAGTACATTATTAATGGATTAATTCTATTATCGAAGCCTGGTAATTATAATGTTAATAAGGTTCTCTTATGTTTCGAAACAGCCCGGGATCTTACACAATCATCACGTCTGTCCGACAATATTAAAAGCGAGCTTACATATATCCTTACACTATATATCGGGTTTGCCTATTTAAGGGATAATGCGCCGGATACTGCTGCTACTTTTTTTAAGCAAGCTTTGGATTTAAAAAAACCAGCTATTACTGCAAAGCTATATTCTGCTCTTACCGAAGTCATGACTGGTAATACCAACAATGCCGAATATTACTTAAACGAAATAATAGCTTATGATTTTAGTCGGCTTGTATTGGCGCTAAAGATAAATAATCTTGGAATGTTTAATTTTTTTCTCAAGACAGGATTTTTCCAGAATGTTTTTACCGAAATGGATTTTTACCAGGTTTCAGATATAATCGAAAAAATTGTGCACCAGCATTACTATACAAGCGGAAGTTCATTAGAAAATATTCGGAACAAAATAGAAGAACTGAAGAAGAAGAATATTAAGGAATACTTAACTGCAGAAAATTCTAATAGAATTGTTATGCTTGAAAAAATTTCTCAATTGTATAGCGATTCAAAAAATACTTTTATTGTTGGAATGAATACCGAGTTTGAAAATAAATTTAATGAAATAATACAGGGACTAATTGACCAGCTTAAAGAGAATCTCAATAATGAGGTTAATGAGAAGTTAAGTAATTATGAAAGGCTATTAACAGAAAATCTTAATTCAGAAAAATATACTTTGAATGAAATGGAAAATTTTAAGTTACGTTCTAAGGAGAATCTTGCTAAGAATCTTGAAAGCATAGAAGAGAATTTTAATACACAAATAAAGTTAATTGAAGAAAGAATAGAGAATATTCCGTTTATGGAAAAGTATAATCCGCAAAGATCTTTTTCGGTAAATATGAGTAATAATTTTATAATTGCATTTATTGTAATGATAATTGGTGCATTTGCGGGACCTTCAGGTTCGCCTTTCGAGGAATCATCCGTGTTAGGTGGTTTCTTCTCCGGATTAATTTCAACGGGTATTAAATGGGGTCTAATAAGCTTTTTTGTTGGCACTCTCATTTCCTTAATAATAAGCGCAATGGTATTAATCGAGAAAGCCGATCAGAAACAAAAGCTGGTTAGAAAAATTAATTATTATAAAAAGCAGAAAGCAGATTCCTTAAACGATGCCCGTGTATATTCAGAGCACAAGGAAAAAGTTACTCTGGAAAATTACAATAACAATCTTGTTCAATACAGAAAGAATATCAAAGATATTACAGAACAAAGGGATTTTGAAAAGGAAAAGCTAAGCACTGAAGCATCAGAAAAAATTAAAGTATTCCAAGATTTACTTGCCCCTCTATTAGATTAAAAACACTGCATAATATTAGCCAATAATTTAATTATCAACACCCTTTCTCATCAAAACAGAACAAAATCCAACAATTTACGTGGTATAAATTTTGTCCTTTAACCGGAAATTAAAGGTATTTATGAAGATAGTTACTATTACCGGTATAAGACCTGATTTCATTAGAATGAGTAAGGTGTTCGAAAAGTTAGATCAGAATTTCGAACATATTATGATTCATACCGGACAGCACTATGACGACGAACTGAGCAAAATCTTTTTCAACCAGCTTAAAATTCGTAAACCGGATTTTACACTTGCTACAGGTAAAAATAGTTCTAATCACTACGAACAGCTTTCCTATTTATCTAAGGAAGTAATTTATCTTCTCAAGCAAAAAAAGATTGAACCATCAATAATTCTCTTTTTAGGCGATTCAAATTCGGCGCTTGTAAGTGCACCGCTTTTTAAGGAAGGTTATAAAATCGGGCATATTGAAGGTGGTATGCGATCTTACGATAGACGCATGCCCGAAGAGGTAAACCGTGTTATTTGCGATTATGTCTCAGCCCTGGTTTTTGTATACACGCCATTGTATAAAGAACGATTAGTTAATGAGAATAAAAATCCCGATCAGATTTTTGTTGTGGGTAATACCATTGTTGAAATTGTTAAACAATACATGCCTACCGGTTCTCGAAGTAAGAATTTTATTCTGGCCGATATTCATCGCAGCGAAAACCTGAAAAGCGTTGGTCAACTTAATCATATACTTACGTACCTAAATGAGTTAAGTAAAATAACAGGTCTCGAAGTTCGACTTGTAAAATTTAACCGTGCCGTTAAGATGATAGAACAGAATAATCTTTTAGCCGG
>JAGXSM010000272.1 GCA_018333725.1 Melioribacter sp.
GCAGCATGATCATATTACATTTAAACCGCGTAATGCAAGAACTTATGAGCTGGCTTCTATTTGTAATATGGAGAGTGCGGAAATTGTAGAGTTCCTGATGAGTATTGATAACCCTGATGAAAGGATCATCAATTCAATTAACTCTGCCGTTAAGTGGTTCGAGGATAGCAAGATTTTTGGAATTAAGGTAGAAACAGTTCAAGCTGAACCGACTGAATATATTTATCATTCTACCAACATCGATAAGATTGTTGTTGAAGATCCTTCGGCGCCTCCTATATGGACAAGATTTTATGAACTCGGCACTCACCGACCATTGTTTTCCAATAGAGATGGAATTAAAGTTTACTCACTGGATAAAGTTGAAAGAGAACGCCGGACGGGTTATGCATGGTACACTTATTCGCCCAAATTAATTTTAGATAAATATAACGACTGGCTTTCTAAAGTTAATTCTTCCCGTCAGCAATAATTTTATAAAGATAGAAGCTAATTTAAAATAGCATCTAATCTTTTTTTTTACCAATTTATCTACAAAATTTTACTGAGTTTTTCTTCACTAATATATTCCGAACGTTAATTAACATGAAAAAAAGATTATTATTCGTTGAAGATGATGTAAATACTCAGAACATTTATAAAAGAATGTTCTCCGATCATTTCAGAATAGAAATCTGCGATAACGATCAAACTTTTTATTCATTGATAAATAAATTTAAATTCGATATTATTTTAATGGATATCTCCCTTAAGGGAATTAAAGACGGCTTACAATTAACCAAAGAAATAAAAAGCAATGATGAATTTAAGCACATACCTGTTATCTGTTTAACTGCTCATGCATTTCCACAGGATAGGGAAAATGCGTTTAATGCCGGTGTTGATGAATTTTTAACCAAACCAATTGAAGCCGCCAGATTACTCCAGGTTCTCTTAAATGCTACTGTAAAAAATAATTAGGTTTTTATCTTCCAGGTTGCTGCTTACTATATTTTCTGTTTATTGTAAAATATGTAGAGTTTACATGTTCTATTTACTTGTTACATTTATTATTCTTTGATAGCTGATGAAATACTAATCGGTATGACATTTGAACAAGCTAAGGGACTAAATTAATTTATAATGTTTTGTAAAGAACATCATATACCTGTTTTCAATAAGCTATTTATTTGCATTTCTGCAATAATATTAATTGCTGTAGGATATTTTTCTGCCGGCAATGAACATCTGAATAATAAATCACATTTAGACATTTCAAATAAAATTATATCCAATGCAACTCAACTGACAGATAAACAAGTAAATACTGCGGGATTTGCACTGGTTAGTGAAATAACTACACTTCAGATTCTGCAATCGGATTACTTTAGATTTTTTATTCTGTTCCTGTTTACCGTGGTTTTGATTGTTGGAGTTCGTACATGGTTCTTGAATAATAAAAGGAAAAGCGAGTCACTTCAAAAAGAAATTGAATCCAGAAACCGTGAGTTAGAAAAAATCAATTCCAGTATTATGGATGAGATAAAATTGAGGAAAGAAGCTGAAGAACGGTTGATGGAAGAAATTGAAAAGCTGAAAGAAATCAATATATCAAAGGACAGGTTTTTCTCAATTATCTCGCACGATTTGAAAAGCCCGTTCCAGGGACTCCTTGGATTTACCGAATTACTTTCCGAAGAATATGATATTCTTGATGACGATTACAGAAAAAATTTGATTAAAGAAATCAGAGCGTCCTCTTTACATATATATAATCTGCTGCTTAACGTGCTGGAATGGTCCCGTTTACAAACTAACCGGACCGATTTTAATCCTGAGAAAATTAATTTGTGGACAGAAGTTGAAGAAGTCCGCCACCTAATGATGATGAATGCTAATAATAAAAATATAACTCTACATAATGAGGTAAGCAGGGAATGCCTGGTATTTGCAGATGAAAATATGATACGGTCTGTATTGCACAACTTATTAAGTAATGCTATTAAGTTTACCAATTCCGGCGGATATGTAAAATTCAGGGCTTCATTAGCAGGTAACTTCTATGTTGTAAATGTAATTGATAACGGTGTTGGTATTGATCAAAATGATATTGGAAAAATATTTTCTATCGGAATTCAATACAGTACAAATGGAACCTCAAACGAAAAGGGGACAGGGCTTGGACTTACTCTCTGCAAAGAAATGATAGAAAAACATGGCGGAAGTATCTGGGTCGAAAGTAAATTAGGTGCCGGCTCTTCTTTCCGTTTTACTTTACCTAAATTCAAAACCAAAACTCAGGAATTACCAATTTCTCTCGATTTATTTCCTAACCAAAATTAGTCACAATTCCTTAATTTTATAATAACAAAAAAACAATTGGCGGATTTATGATTCGGAAGGTCTCTATAATTACTTTTATATTCCTCTTACTTACACATACAATCTATTCCCAGGCAATTGAAAAAATTAATCTGGTAATCAGCTACCCGAGTCAACCTGTAACTGAATTTAAAGGATTTGGTGCCGAATGGGATTCACGAGCATACGATTTGAACGGTGTTACTGAGGAAGACTTTAAATTAATTGGCGAAAGAATTAAGTGGATACAGATCCCCATAGTGCGGGTGATGATGCAAACTAAATGGTGTTATAGTAAATCTCTCGGTTACGATTGGGAAAATAGAGATATGCAGCTTCTTTACCGCCACTTAAATTTTTGTCAGCAGAATGGAATTGAAGTGATTCTAAGTGATTGGGGAATTGAAGTGGACTGGCTTGCTGTTGATGGAATTGAGAAAATGGATAACCCGTTATATGCAGAAGTAATAGGAACCTACCTCGATTACCTGATTAACCAGAAAGGTTTTACATGTATAAAATATTTTGGATTGGTTAACGAACCAAATTATGAAGTAGGAAATTTCGAACGATGGCGCACAGGTGCAGAAAATTTATTCCAGGTTTTTAAGGATAAAGAACTGGATAAGAAAGTTAAGTTTATTGGACCGGGTCAGAGTAACGATAACGAGTGGTTTTTTAACACAGTTGATGAAGCACGTTACATGTTCGATGTTTATGACGTTCACATGTATGCGTGGAAAGACCGAACTGCAAAAGGAAGCGTTCAGACTGATTTAACATTATTATGGAATTATGCTAAATCAATTGATCCAAAAGCGCAAAAGAAACTTTATTTTGTAACCGAAGCCGGAATGAGGGACGGTCAATTTGCAGCTATTAGTACTCAGATAAATAGTTTTTATTACGGTGTATTTATGACTGACTTTGCAATCCAGGCAGTTCATTCAGGTGCTAATACTGTTCTTGCATGGATGCTTGATGATAATAGCCATCCCGATTTTCAGTGGGGAATGTGGACGGATAAAAAGAATGGAATGAAATTACGTCCATGGTTTTACAGCTGGTCGTTATTAACAAAATTATTTCCCGCCGGATCCGATGTTTACAAAATAAGATCCCGTTCAATTAATTTACGAGCGCTGGGTACCAGAATAGTTAGGAATGGAAATATTAACTGGTCTTTTGCAGTTGTTAATATCAATTCAGCGCCTATCAAAGTGATGCTTAGAGTTGATAATGAAGTAGAATATAATTTCAAACAATATATTTATTCAGAAAATGAAATGAGAATTGATGGAAATGGATTTCCGGTCCCTCTTAATTACTTCTCTAATAATTTGAGTGAAGGAATTGAGTTTGAAATTAAACCTCAATCAGTAGTGTTTCTTACAACACTCCCATAATTGTATGGCGGACATTAAAAAGAATAGTCTTCGCTACTTTGTTATTAATAAACCTTATGGAGTTCTATCCCAGTTTACTGACACGGAAAGACGCCAGACACTAAAATCATTATTTGATTTCCCGAATGATGTCTATCCGATAGGGAGACTTGATATGGATAGTGAAGGACTATTAATTATTACAAACGATAAATACTTCACCAATTTCTTATTAAATCCTAAAAACCAACACGAAAAAGAATATTATGCTCAGGTTGATGGAATTCCTGATAATAATTCCTTAATAAAACTTAGAGAGGGTGTTCTTATTGAAGGTAAAAAAACTTTACCTGCAAAAGTAAAACTGATTGATGATCCTAACTTTGAGCCGAGAAATCCTCCCATCCGGGAAAGGAAAACTATTCCTACATGCTGGTTAAGTTTAACAATAACAGAAGGACGCAACCGACAGGTTAGAAAGATGACTGCGGCTGTCGGGCATCCTACACTAAGACTTGTTAGAGTAAGAATCAAAAACATCACTCTCGGAAATATGAAAAGTGGGGAAGTTAGAGAATTAACAGAAACCGAAATAATTGGATTAAAAAAGTATTGAGATAATATTGACGGGGATTAAGAGCAAGATTAAGAACAAGATCAGGATCGTGAGTTCATTAAACTAAATCTCAGATCCTGACCCATAATTATTTAGCCGATTAAAAATTCAGATTAAGACCCAGATAAAATGTTCTACCCAATGTTCCGTAATAAAGCACCTCTTCATAGTCCCTGTCCAATAAATTTTCGATACGTGCTGTTAACTGCAGATAATCTACCATATTGTACGAAGCGGCAATGTTGATAAGGAAATAATCAGGTAATGTCATTCGTGCAACCGGGAATGCAGAAAAGTCTTTATCATCTCTTCTGCCAGTATAATTCATCCCCAAATTCATGTTAAGTTTGTCATACTCATAATTAATATTTAATGACCCGCTCTGTTTTGGTCGTCGTAATAACGGTTTATTATAATCGGCGCTTCCTTCAAATAAATCTCTGGTTTCCGTAAAAGTATAATTGGCGTTGACAGAAATACCGTTATAATTTAATAGAGAAGTATAGAACTCAATTCCTTTTGTTGATGCACTTGCAATGTTAACTGTTCTAAAATTCGAATCGAATCCGAACATGTTTTCCAGTTTTATGTTGAAGTAAGTAAGTCCGATAATAATTTTGTTTTGCATCAAATATTTTTCAATACCTAAATCCCACCCACGGCTTTTTTCAGGTTTCAAATCGGGATTGCCCCACATCGGATCGAATAGATAAAAAAGTGATGGAGCTTTAAATCCGGTTCCATAAGTAAATTTTAATTTCATATTTAATTTATCATTATAATATGCAGGTGCTAAACGGTAAGTAGTTTCTGTTCCGAATTTTTGATGCTTATCAATCCGCACACCGGCAGATACAAAGAATGAATTAGCAATGTTGAACTGATTTTGTAAATAAATTCCTGTTGTAATTGTTTTATTTTCCGGGAAAATACTATTGTAAGGTCCCCATTCACTCTGGCTGTAATAACTTGTGCTTGCCTTTTCCTGTTCGGTCTCAACTCCTATTGTAATAAGGTTATTATCCATAAATCTAAGATTGTTCTGCCAGTCCAGTTTAATCCTGGAAGCACTATTATAACTATCCGAATAGAGCATCGGATGTAAAGAATCAAAATCATCTAAGGAACTATTTATTCTTTTTATTAATGATGTGTTTAAACGCGTTTCCAGGTTTCCATCAAAAAAGTTTTTACTGTATGCTATACGGAATAGCTGTTCCTCAATTTTGTATTTATAATTCGGGTCATCGCCAAATTTTTCACTCTGGTCTAAATCGCTATCACCTTTTGTAAACCGGTAGCTCAAATTAATTTTTCCATAGTCACCCATATTAATTCCGAATCCTGATGTGAGCCCGTTATTTGTAAAACCATCTTTTTCTTTGTTCCCGAATTTTGAACTGCTGGCAGAAACTCCATCACTTCCTGATCTGTTAACAGAAATAAAATAATCGATTGCTCCATAACTTCCTGAAGCACCGATTACAGCTTTGAAAAAATTATTAGTGCCGCCTTCGGTTTGAATTGAGTAATTGTTCTTGGGACTTCCGTTCTTTGTGAAGATACTTATTACACCGGCTAAAGCTTCCGAACCATATAATGTGCTTTGTGGTCCGCGGACAATTTCTATTTTATCAATATCATGAGTATTGAGGAAAGAAAAATCGAATGCGTTATTCGGAGAGGAAGGATCGTTCATTTCAATTCCATCTACAAGAACCAGTGTGTGGTTGGAATTTGTTCCGCGTAAATAAACATAAGAAAGTTTTCCGGGTCCACCTTGCTGAATTATAGTTACTCCGGGAATTTCTCTCAATAGATCTACAACCGAACTGTATTGCTTTTGTGAAATCTGTTCGGCAGTTATAATGGAAACAGAACTTGCAACATTATAATAAGGTGTTTCGTTGCGTGTTGCAGAGACCACAACTTCGTTAAGTGTGGTTTTAATCGTATCTGTTTGTGCCGGTATAATAACCGGGTGAATAAAAAGAAGTGAGAATAAAAAATGTTTTAGCATAGAAGTTACTCCTTAGAATATGTAACGATTAATTCGTTACCTGTTTTGAAGAAATAACTCCGTGGGTAAAAGACTGAAAAGATAATTTGGTTTGAAACAAATTAATCAAAACCCTCACCCGCGAAGGTTAAAACCGTTTAACGGTTCTTTGATTTAGTTAATTAATTA